>JAFGKC010000001.1 GCA_016928765.1 Syntrophaceae bacterium | reverse complement strand
TCTTTTTTGAAATGTTTATTCTTTTTAAAAGCGGCTGCACAACCGTCGGCCCTGTTACAGTCATCAACGCCCCGAATAAAATAGCTAACTGCCAGGAAAGCCCCACCATATAATGAGAAGCAACCGAAATCATCACCCAGGTAAACAGCACGCCGAAAGAAACAAGATTCCTTACCTCTCTGATGCTATTGCGCAGAGAGTTTAGTCTAAGGTTAAGTGCGCCTTCAAAAAGAATTATAGCGACGGCAAGCTTTATTACAATAACCATACCGCCGCCTAAAACAGAAGGATCAATAATATTCAGAAAATCCTTGCCTATAATAATTCCGAATAAGAGGAGTACAACTATCGCGGGAATACGTAAGCGGCGCGACAGCACCTGCGCGAGCAAACCGAAACCGGCGGCAAAGACAATAGTTAAAAGCATAGACAGTTCATGGTTCATAAATTAAAATCCCGGATGGCAATCCCTTATCTAAAACAAATATTATTCACTGTTAATTAGTGAGCTGTCTGTATTTAATTATCACATTTATTTTTTGTCAATCAATTTAATCGCTATTTATTATTATATACAAATGGCTGGACGGTTTCTCTGATAATTTCGGCGCGTTGACCGGCTCTCATAGAAACGCTACGTTACCAGCTGATCTTTTCTGAAATAGCTTTGTGATAAAATTAATAACATCTACGTCTTTTAAAATTCTTGACTTTAGGCAAGAGATAATATTAAGGATAATCGCATGCATGCAATATCCGGAATCAATGTAGCAGTTTGCCTCTGTGTTTGTCTCTTCCGATATTTTCATGTTATTTTTTTTCAATACAAAGAATACTATCCCCGCGTTATATCTTCACTAAAAATAATTGCTTTCTAAAGGATTTCTTATGATTGATACCATAATAATCATCGCCTACATGATTTTGGTTCTGTATATTGGTTACTCAAGCCGTCACTTGGGTGGATTCAAAGAGTTTGCCATATCTCACGGTCACTACGGCTGGCTGGTTATTTGCTGCACATTATCGGCGTCATTCATTGGAGGGGGTTTTTCCACAGGCAACGCGGCAAAAGTTTTTTCCGATGGCATGATTTATCCCCTTGCCCTGCTTGGATTCAGTCTGCAAATTATATTGGTTGCATTATTTATAGCTCCGCGAATCAAGTCATTCCCCGGTGCTGTATCGGTAGGAGACATTATAGAGCCCGCATATGGGAAAAAAGCGCGCGTAATAACGGGGGTTTTCGCGATGCTGATTTGCGCAGGGATTTTAGGAGCGCAAATCGGCGCTTTGGGAGCAATCTTCAACGTGTTTTTCGGCGTGCCGCCGATAATTGGTATTTTAATTGGCTGTGGTATCGTGTTCTTTTATTCTACCATTGGCGGCATGGCCGCTGTAGTAAAAACAGATGTATTGCAGTTTGTGCTGTTGATCATCAGCATCCCCTTGTTGTTTGTGTTGGGAGTATATCAATGCGGCGGGTGGTCATCGTTCGTCGCGGCTATACCGGAAAGCCACCTGCAAATTATCAGTGGAAAAATGTCACTTTTATCTTTCGCGTCGCTATTCCTTGTGTTTCTTTTTGGTGAAACTTTAGTTCCCCCCTATGTGCAGCGCCTTTTGATTGGCCGTGATGCCAAAAACACCAGCAAGGGTAATTTCTGGAGCGGCGTGATATCGGCGCCATTTTTTCTTATCAGCGGCGGGCTCGGTCTTATCGCCCTACAATTGAATCCCAGCATGTCCAGCAATCTTGCTCTACCGGGAGTCATCAAATTGGTATTGCCGATAGGGTTTAGCGGGCTTGTTATTTCCGGCGTCATTTCTATTGTTATGTCCTCGGCTGATTCATTTCTCAACGCTTCGTCAGTAGCGTTAGTACAGGATGTTATAAAACCTTTGCGTTACAAACCTTTAACGGAACGGCATGCCTTAAACATCGCCCGCCTGACAAATTTAATCACCGGCGGCCTGGCCCTGCTTTTTGCCTTTATGATTCCCAATGTGTTGGATATCCTGATTGCCGCCTATGATTACTGGGCGCCAACAGTACTTGTTCCTCTTGTTGCCGTATTGCTGGGTAAAAATGTTGTAAAATCTTCTTTTTATGCCGCCGTCATCGCGGGAACAGTTACAACCATTTTGTGGGATAGCATTTTGGGCCGACCTTTTGGAATCCAGGGATTTTTGCTGGGAACCCTGCTCAGCTTTACCGCTTTCATGCTGGTCAACGCCTTTAAAAAAGAATAAAGAAAACTCCAGGCATTCTCCCGCTTGACGATATGGAATTGCCTTTATGCTAGCTGGAAAACTATTTCTAAACGCGGTTGTGTTCTGGAAACGGCCAGAATTGTTCTTGCCGGCAGTAGCAAAAAGATGAAATCAGGATGTGAGCACAATCAGTGCATCTACTGCTACCGGTTTACCGTCGCGGCGGATTTTCAAAGGATTGATATCTATTTCGGCAATCGCTTCATATTGAAGACTAATCTCTCCTACCGCGATAAGTATCTTTGCCAAAAGATCCATATCCACCGCTGCTTCTCCGCGAAACGGTTGGAGAATGGCATTGGCTCTGATCTCTGACATCATATCTTTTGCGTCGTACATGGTCAGAGGAGCAATCCGGAAAACGGTGTCTTTCAGCGTTTCCGTTAAAATGCCTCCCAGACCGAACATAACAGCCGGCCCGAATGAAGGGTTGCGAGTCATGCCACAGACAAGTTCCCGCACACCCACAATCATCTCCTGAACGGACAGGGATTCACATCCCGGAATTTCAAGAAGACGCCGGCCTTCCAATCGTATTTCTTGTTCATTCTTTACATTCAGAACAACACCGCCTGCTTCGGTTTTGTGCGCTAGTTTTTCCCCCGATGCTTTAAGAACAATGGGGTATCCCATCCTGGCCGCTTCCGCCGCTGCGTCATCAACAGAAGATGCCAATACCTCACGGCACACGGGTATGCCAAAAGCGGAAAGAAACAACTTAGCCTCATATTCGTTCAAGGACTTTCGCCCGCGGGATTTCGCGTTCTTAATCAAAGATTTGGGATCAGTCATCTTTATAACACTTCACTTAGTTAAATTATTTATCGCGTCAATTCTTATTTGAAAGGAGGATGACCTGTCAACCTTTATTATTGAAATTATGTCGCATGTATTCTTGAATAATTTGCAATTATCTGATAATAAACACCAATAATGATGTTCGCTTTCGATAGCAAGAAACATCGTATTTTTTTGTCGGGAAGTGTTTTACAAGCATGAGTATAACCCCCAAAGCAAGCTTTGGAAAATGATACCGCAGCAAATCACAAGGTATCTTATACCCTCCACTTCACGGTATAATTTGACCTGCAAGCTTCAGTCGCAGATGGTCTTCAAGTTATGCGCTTTATTTCTGAAGGCCGGGTCTTATTAGCTTACCAATTCCGACTTATGACCTCGGGTGCCCGCACGTCACCTCATATAACGTTTAGGTGATTACGCGGTCAGGTTATTAGGTTATATGTTTAGCTTTCGAAATTGGAGGTCCACAAATATAAAAAGTCTCAGAATAAATCCCTTGAGAAGGGGGAAAAATGATCAATTCAATTAAAGAGAGTCCTTTGTATCCCATTGCCAATCCGAAGAGCATCGCCTTTTTCGGTGCTTCTAATACTTTTATGCGTATGGGATCAATTATGCTCTCATCCTTGCAGGCACTAGGTTATGAAGGTAAGGTATACCCTCTTCATCAGACAGAAAAAGAAGTGCGCGGATACAAGGCATATTCCAGCGTTATGGATTTGCCCGAGGTACCGGACATGGCAATTATCGTTCTGCCAACGGAAATTGTCTGCCAGACCATGGAAGATTGCGGAAGGAAAGGGATTAAACATGCCATCGTGGTATCCGGCGGCTTTAGGGAAGCTGGCCCTGAAGGCGCCAGTATGCAAAAAGAACTGGAGGCTATCGCCCTTAAGTACGGCATCCGTTTTCTCGGCCCAAACTGTCTTGGTGTAGCCAACCCTCATATCAAACTTAATCCTACACCGATTAAAGTGGACGGCCCCCCCGGTTTCGTTGGACTCGCGTCACAAAGTGGGAGCTTTATCACTCAAATTTTCAATTATCTGTATCGCCATGGGATGGGCTTCAGCACTGCGCTAAGTGTTGGAAATGAGGCCAATATTGACATTGTCGATTGCATGGAATACTTGGGAGCTTGTCCCAACACGAAGGTCATCACGCTCTATATTGAAGGAATCACCAGGGGCAAAAAGTTCATTGAAACGGCCAAGGCTATAACCCCCCGTAAACCAATCGTGGCTCTTTATGTGGGCGGATCTGAGGCAGGTAAGCAAGCGGGGCTCTCTCATACCGGCTCCCTGTCCGGACCCAACGAAATCTACGACGGTGTGTTCAAGCAATGCGGCATCATCCGGGCACAGACATTAACGGAACTCTTTGATTTTGCCCTTGCCTTAGGGACGCTTCCCCGGCCAAGAGGAAACAGAGTTATCATCCAAACTCACTCTGGAGGGCCCGGGGCCACAGCGGCGGATTCCTGCGGACGTTCCGGCCTCACCTTGTCAAAACTTTCTCCGGAAACAGTAGAAAAGCTGCAGCCGCTGATTCCTAAGACGGCCAGCACGGCAAACCCGGTCGATATGACTTTCAGTAAAAACCCCTCGGAAGACTACTTCAATATTCCGGATATATTACTGCAGGAAAAAAACGCAGACATGCTCCTGGCCTATTTCGTGTCTCCCAGCCTTTTTCTCGAACGCACTTTGCAAGAAATGGGCGTTCCTACAGAATCTATTCCTACGGAAGCGGACAAGTTAATAACGGGGTATGCCAATACTTTCTTCAGTCTCACAAAACTTCACCCCGATAAACCGATCATCGGTTTCACTTACCGTAGTCTTCAGGAAAAGCTGGTAAGGTCTCTCCTTGACCGGGGTGTGCCCATTTATCAGGACCCCGAACGTGCCGCACGCTCGATAGCCGCTGTATTACAGTACTATAAAATGCGTAACGGGATAACAGGTTTGGACTGCTGACCGGATCGGTACTAATTGCGGATAATCATTTTTACTAAAGTCGGCCGATTTTTATAATTGCGCCTCTAAATATTCAATTTTCCCCTTTTTCAAAATACTTGGATAAAATTATAAATAATGTTATGAAGAAAATACCAATATCTAAAAAGAAAAACGGCTAAGCGGGTTGCCGCGCAAGCACCGCACTAAACATCTACCTTAAACAAAAAGGAGGGGCGACAAGATGAAAAAAGGTAAGAACAATAAAAACAAATTAGCTCTCGTAGGGAGTATTTGCTTCATCATTGGCGTGATTGTTAGTATTCTTGCCGGTTTTATTGACTGGGAATATCTTTTCCCGATATTGACCGTTCTGGGATTAATTGTTGGTTTCCTGAATGTAACAAGCGAAGAATTGCAGTCATTTCTGATTGCGGCTGTCTCTCTGGTAATAATTTCAGCTCTGGGCGCGGATCAGTTTGCTGATCTTCCCCTTGTCGGAGAGACCATGAGCAGAATTTACACGGCCTTGCTGGCGTTTGTCGGGCCGGCCACCATAGTCGTTGCGTTGAAGTCTATTTACTCGCTGGCGAAAAACTAAATATTAATTTTATCTTTAATGGGTTCTAACTTGCGCGGCAACCCATACAGCCAATGACGATTCAACTGGCAAAGCAAACAAGGCTTCTCTAATTTTTCTGGATTTCAATCACAACCGGCACCTGTTCTTCTGCGGTAACAACAGCCGAAACTTTTTCTTCTATCACGCCGATTGTTTTTAATTTTTCGATAAAATCTTTTAGCTTTTCCTTGCTGATTTCCGTCCGAAAGACAACTTTGCCGTCTGCCAACTGCTTGCTCACCTTTGCCGCGCTGTATTCGGCAATTATTTTTTTCACCTGCGCCGCGGCGGTTTGAACTTCGGAAGTCATTATAATAATTACATTATTTTCTTGTTTGGGCTGAACAACGCTTTCGGTTTTTTCCATAGCCGCCTGCATTGAGCTGCTTTTCATCCGTGGCACCGTGTCTTCAGCTTCTATAGCTTTTTCCCGCATAGGCGAAGCGGCTGTTTTTGGCTCCTGCTTTCCCTTGGCTACTGATAATGTCTCTCCTGGACTATCATAAGCTTTTAGTTCGCTTATCTCGCAGGCGTTTCCTTCACATGCTTTGTCAGCCTCGGTTATCTTTTTGGTTGGACGCGCGGCAACCGCCGCCGGCATATCTTGATTTACGGCCAATTCTTCTTTTTGTTCCTCCAGCACGGGAGCAGTAGCAGCAGGCGGCATAACTTCTTTAAACTGCTCATTTCCTCCCCGATAAATATAAACGGCAATTACCACAATAAATATAGTGGCAAAAACCTGAACGGGGATTTTTACGCGCAGAGGATAAAACCATTTTTCGGCAAAACTTTTCTTTTGGGCTTCCGCTCGTACTTTGGCCATAATTTTTTGTTTGAACCACGGCGGCGGCTCCACTTCCGATAATTTATTGGTCATCGCCTTTGCTTTTTGCAGTTCGGCCAAGGCCTTACTGCACTGCGGACAAGTTTTTATATGTTCTTCCACAGCACGCTTTTCTTGCGCAAAAAATTCATTATCCAAATATAAAGAAAGTTTATTTTCTATATCTTTGCAGTTTTTCATAAATCACCAATTACTTTTACCAGACAATCTTTCAGCGCGCCGCGGGCGCGTGAAAGGCGGGACTTAACCGTCCCGTCCGGTATTTTTAAAATAGCGCAAATTTCTTCGTAGGAAAAGCCCTGAATATCTCGTAACACTAATACCTCTTTATATTCGTTATCCAGTTTTTCGATGCACATTTGCACTTTTGCCTCTCGTTCCTTTTGCATCATTCGCGCATCCGGCTGTTCGTGGGCAGTTGAGTTTAAACACGTCGCGCAATCTGTTTTCCCCTCGCCTGCTTCATCAATTATATTTTCATGGCTTCTCCGGCTCTTTTGCTGTTTCAAGCGGTTCTTTGTATAATTAATGACAATCCGGTAAAGCCAGGTGGAAAACTTTGCCTCCGCTTTAAATTTCTTAATAGATTTATAAGCGGCAACAAACGCCTCCTGCGTGACATCGCAGGCATCATCATAATCACCCAGCATCCGGTAAGCGATATTGAGCATTTTCTTCTGATGCCTTTCGACCAACACCTTAAAAGCGTCTGTATCGCCATTCTGGCAGGCGCGGACATATTCACCATCTTCATCCTCTACCGCCTGCCTCTTGCTATCTATAGTATTAGACATCCACAGCAACGCTTTTGTTCCCCTTTTTCCCAGCTTCTGAATAAAAGATTTATCACAATATTGAGTTATATTCATGTTTTTGTTAATAAAAATAAAGCCAGACTGTTTTATACATTCTTTATAAATCGGAATCTAAAAAGTATAAATTAGGATTTAATATCTTGATTTTATTTAGCTATAATTGTAACAAAAAAACACATAAAAACGATTTATAAAGAAAGCAACTTTATTTTACAGAATTATGCACATTGCGTACAATATTTATTGGTGAAATGTATATATCAAAAATGAAATGGTGATATATGACTAACAAACTATCTATATTCATACTAATCTTGATAGTGTCGCTAATATTGAGCGTTACGCTATCATTTGCAGATTCAGAAGTAGTCGTATTTGCAGAACCATGCCTCAACATAAGAGAAAATGCCCATAATAGTTCAAAAATTGTTGGTTGTATTCCTTTTTTTAGCATTATCAATGTATCACCTAACCTTGACGATGCTGAAGATCAGTATAATAGAATCGATGCTGGGAAGTGGTATAGTATTAATTACAAAGGACGCAAGGGCTATGCGTTAGGAGAATATTTAGTAGATGCGCGTTACTTTCCTGTTGTAAAAGCAGGTAAATATAATAACGATGTACGAATATTATTGGAAGGTGAAGATTGTGTTGAAGTAAATTATTCACCTGAGTTAAATTGGTATGGCGTTTATCCCACAGAAAAAGAAAACCAACAAGAATTAAAAAGAGTAAAAATTACAATTAAAACTCCGAACACATTCATAAAAGAGAAAAAAACACTTAATGAAGCTAACGATATTGGTGATAATGATTTTTTTATCGTCGAAACGGACGTAAAGAAAAAATCTTTATTTCTAATTGGCATTAGAAATCCATTATCAGAAGGCATGATAAATGGTTTTCATAAATTTGAATATATAGACTCTTCACCTTATCAATATTATGCCGTTGACCGTGAAAAAGCTGAATTTTTATATCCTGAACAAATTAAGTTTTTAGAGGTATCAAATTGTTTGCCACTTTTCGTCAAAGCGAAGGCTGCGGCTTATATTGATGATCCAAAGAAATTAACCAGAAAAAAAAGATACGAAATTGAAATTGCAAAAGATTCTTCTTGTTTTAGCTCCTCAAAATCGCAAAATTTAACTATGGATATTCCTGAAGTTTATAAAACATCTTACTATGAAGATCGTGACGATAAAATTTTGGCCCATGCTGCGTATAAGAATCCTTTACTTGCTTGGTATGGTGATATTGATCAAGATAAGAAAGTAGATCTTTTGTTTTTCAGCCATAACATGGCAGAAGGTGGAGGCATAGCATTTTACTTAACTATGTTTTTATCTTCGAAAGCAGAAGGCCATAATTATGTAAAAAAAGTTGCTGAGCTTTGGTATGGTCGTGCCAATTAGCCTTCAGAATTAAAATTTATTTTAACATTTTATGGTCAGGCCCTGAAATATAAGATGTCCGATATCCCAAGACCTGACCTTGTTATCCTAGCTAATTCTTTAATATTATTGTCACTTTAACCTCCTGCCCTTTTGCCGTTGCCGGTAAAAGCCATTTTTTCACCTGTTCGATAACGCATTTTTTAATCTTTGAATTGATTCCGCTGGAAACAATCTCCGCTTTTTTCACCGTTCCGTCGGGATTAATCGTCAGGTTAATCGTAACCTTGCCCTGCCAGTTGCTTGCGGCAAAGCATTTTTCAATTTCGGCGATATTGGTCTCAACAACTTTTCTAATTTCATCTTTGGTTAAACCTTTACCTGTAACTACATCGGTAATCTGAATTTTACGGCTGACTTTTTTGTCGACTTCCTGCTCCGCCAATAAACTATCTTTGCTCTCCTCTTTTGCTCTCGTCACCGCCATGCCTTTAACCATCATGGGCGATGCCGCATACATTCCGTTGCCGCCCACGGCGTAATCCGAAACGCCTTCCGGCAGAGGCAGGGGCTGTTTTACCGTGGTTACTTTTCCGTCTTTATTGACCACTTCATTATCCACGGCAACAAAAGAAGTGTAAGCAGTCAGTAAATTGTAGGTAAGCCCCAATTCAGTAACTTCTTTAACGCGCTTGTCGTCGCTTCTCAGTTTATTGTAATCAGACAAAATCGTAATTCGGTGGCGAGCCCACAAATACTTCAACGCGGCATTATCGGCAGAGGGCTGATAGTCACCCACGTTAATAGTTTGCGTGTATTTGCCGTTACCCGCAATACCAGTTAATTTAATCTTGCCTTCGGGCTTGCCGCGCCATTTGCCGAAAACCAGCACCGGGCGCTCGGCCAAAACATCGGGAATTGATATCGGCTCAACATCGTAGGCGTCAAATCCTTTGAAGGTGACTTTGGCCTGCGTCAAAACCGGTGATTGAATCATCTTGCGGAAACGCTCGGCCTGCCCTGCCGCCTGATCTTGCTTGGTAAGAATGAACGGCTCGCCCATGCCGACATGCGCCATACCTTCAATTATATGGCGGTTTACGCTGGAGCCAATACCAAAGGCAAACATATTGGCACTATTTAAGTTTTCTCTTATCAAATCAAAGGCTTCTTCTTCGACGCTGACATAGCCATCGGTAACGATAACTACAGTTCTTGCAAAATCATCCTCTTTTTTCAAAGATAACGCGCGTTTGAGCGCGGGCAGAAGTTCCGTTCCCCCGCCGCCTCTTTGCTGTTCAATCACATTGATTGCCTTTTGAACATTTGCCTGCGTCGCCGGAAGCAATTCTTCAGCGAGCAATGTTGAACCGCCGGAAAACAGCAGGACGTTGAATTTATCGCTGGGGCGCAGATTGCCAATCAGATTGGACATCAGCTTTTTGGAGATATCCAGAGGGAAGCCATACATGGAGCCGGAAACATCCACAATAAAGATATATTCGCGGCCGGGGATATCGGCTTTGGTTACACGCTTGGGCGGCTGCAGCATGAGCAAAAAGAAATTTTCTTTTTCGCCACGCGTAAGAAGCAATCCTGTCTGAATTTTATTGCCGTCAAGACGATAGCGCAAAATATAATCGCGGTTGCCACCGTTTTTCTCTTTTTTATCCAGCGTAATGCTTGCTTTTTCCGGTGAGCTAAATTCCGAATTGGTTTTGTGCGAAGCGCATGCCAAATCTTTAATAGGCATTCCCGCGTTAATGGCGACATCAATATCGAAAGTTGTCGCGGAAAGCTCTCCCTGGCGCAGATATGGATTTGCCACCCAATGTTCGGACGCGGTAACATCGCCTGCTTTAGCGTTAGAATATCTGGGCCCCACCACCGTGGGATAAACAAATTCATAGACTCCGTCTTCGGGAACCAAAAGTTCCGTGTAGCGCATTTCCACTTTAATTTCATTGCCGGGCATGATGTTGGCTACATTCATCTGAAATACATTGGGGCGCTGCTGCTCTAAAAGCGACGCTCTTTTGCCCGCGTTTTTTGCTTCTTCATAATCTTTGCGTGCGTCTTCCCGCTTTTTAATCTGCGCCTCTATTACTCTTTTGCCTATCGTCATCTTCATGCCGTAAACGGCGGCGCGGGTGGAAGCCGGAAAAATGTAAATTGCTTCCAGCGGCTTTTTGCCTTCATTTTTGTAAACCTGCGTAACCAGCACATCGGCAATGACTCCTGAGATATTAACAGATGCCGATGTGTGTTTAAGCGGCAGCCTGTCCGTTTTCGGGTCATCGCTTTGAATAAAGAAATAAGGGGAAAGCGTGCGGTCATCAGTGTCTACAATGCCTGCGGCAAAGACCTGCGACCAGGAAAAGACCGCCAGCAAAACACTTAAGAAAACCAGCCAATTTTTTAATTTTTTCATAATAACCTCCTTTGTTTTTTTGGTTGTTTTGCTAATTAGACAAGGGAGGTTGCCAAAAAGTTCCAACAATAATAGTAAAAAAATCCGTCACACCGGATTGTGACCTTCAGGTTATGAAAACCAGTGTCAATTTGTAATGGACCTGGTTCCTTGCTTACGCGAGAACGGCGTCTGGATACCGACCTCCCATACTGTGTCGCAATCCTCATTCGTCATTGCGAACGCACGATAGTGCGTGTGGCAATCCTTATATTATCAAAAGCTTATGAGATTGCTTCGCTCATTACATTTGCTCGCAAAGACATTACGACATAGTGTCTACACAGGAATGATGAGCTTATCTCTTCCACATTTCTTTCAATCCTTGCATGTTTCATTTAATTATTGTTCGGGAAAATGAGTATTTTGTATATTATTATGACCGACAGTTTACTTATTTAGTTAATATTATCAATATATTAAGATTTATTATCAATTTTTCTCTCATTTTGGCACGATCTTTTCATTATATATGGGCAAATAAGATCAGAAGGAGGATTCAGATCATGAAAAAAACATTAGGAACAATT
>JAFGKC010000122.1 GCA_016928765.1 Syntrophaceae bacterium | reverse complement strand
TTAAAGTGTTTTTTATTTTACACTCTAATTACTTCTGGCACAACTTTCAGGGGGTATTCCCTCGATACATGAAAACTCCAATTAAAAAAGATATTGTTGACAAAATGTATCCCCAATACCATCCCCTATGAGAATATATTGCTTCGATTCCCAAGATTAAACTTCCCATAAATAATAATGTTATTAATATTGGGGTCGCCAAATAAGTAATTTCATTTTTTTGATTTGGCAATTTTTTAGAATCATAAACTACTTTTATACCAGCTATGAAAAAGAGCATCATTATTATAATCATTAAAATATGAAATATTTTGTCGTATTTGTAAGCGTGATCTCTAATAATGATAGTATAGAAAATAAAAAAAAGGGGGAAATGACTGCTATGCTCTTCTGTAATACATTTTTACTTAAAATAGAGAGAATATAGAAAATAGCAGTAATGTAAATAAGAAAAGCAATATTGTATAATTTTATAGATACTATGCTAACTGTTTCCATTATTAATTATCCTCCCTAGAAAATTTAATGTGTCCTTTAAACTCGGGGCATCTCAGTATACTTAATTATACACTGTCCTTTTTGTAATTTTGTAAGCATTTTAAGATAATTTCCCCTTTAATCAATACTTTCGATCAGACCACCGCCGATAACTTCTTCGCCATTATAAAACACAACCGACTGGCCTGGTGTTATGGATTCCTGTGGTTCTTCAAAAACTACTTTTAACTTATCACCTGTTTTTTCAACGCGGCAGGGCGCGGGTTTTTTCCGATAACGTATTTTCGCTTCAAGCTGCGCGGGAAAATTATCAGAAAGCAAGTTGAGTTCGCCGGCAATCAACACCGAAGACAACAAATCTTCCTTGCGGCCGACAACAACCTGATTTTCCCGCGCGTCGATTTCTAAAACATAAAGCGGCTGCTTCGCGCTCACCCCCAGCCCGCCTCTTTGGCCGATGGTGTAATGGATAATTCCTTTATGCCTTCCCAGAATATTTCCCTCAGTATCCAAAATATCGCCTGGCGTAGAAACAATGCCGCGGTCGGAAAATACCCGGCCGTATTTTCCTTCTGGCACAAAACAAATATCCTGGCTCTCTGTTCTGTGCGCTGTTTTCAGGCCGGCTTTTTTCGCTTTCTTCCTCACTTCGTCTTTGCTCAAATCGCCCAGCGGAAATAAAATAAACGGCAAATCATTTGCGCGGATTACATAAAGAAAATAGCTTTGATCTTTTATCCTGTCTTTTGGACGCAGTAAATGCCACGCGTTATTATCTTTTTCAATACGCGCGTAATGCCCGGTAGCCAGATAATCAAATCCCAACTCGCGGGCCTTGTTTACCAAAGCGCCGAATTTCAGATGACGGTTGCAATCCACGCAGGGATTGGGCGTGCGTCCGCGGCTGTATTCTTTAATGAATTTACCAATCACTTTTTCTTCCATTAAATCAGCAAAAGAAAAAGTCAGATGCCCGATATTTAACTGCGCGCAGACTGCCGCCGCATCGTTTGCGGCCTCGTCTGTGAAACGCCCCGGCTGGCCACTATCCTGATGCACACCCAAAAGCATCGTCGCGCCGGTTACGTCATACCCGGCCTCACATAAAAGAAGCGCCGCCACGGAAGAATCCACTCCGCCACTCATCGCTACTAATACTTTTTTCGATATATTTTTCATTTTGCTTATATTTGCCCAGCCCTCAAACCGTGGCGTATTATCTTGTAATTATTTTGGAAAAACAACATTATTATCAACAGCGGTTACTTGCCAATTTTATTGGCCGAAAATTTTCGAGCCTCGTTTTCTAAACAGATGATGCACCGCCAAAAAGGCCCAAAGTCAACTCCGGCGCTGTTTATTATCAAAAACCTTTTAGCAGCCATTTCTTCTTGACACAAGATGGTGTCCTTCTTATAATCACACGTTAAAAATTAACGTTTTTTTCAAATAAAACTAAAGGAGAAAGAAAAATGGCTTTTAATTACGAGAAGTTAAATGTGGAACAAGACGGAATGGTGGTCATCGCGGCTATCAATCATCCCCCGGCAAATTCCATGGGACAAGGCGTGCTCAGAGACATTGAAGATCTTTTAACAAAATGTGAAAATGATGACGGGGTGCGCGTAATCATCATTACCGGCAGCGGCAATAAGCTGTTTTCCGCCGGCGCGGATATTACCGAATTCGCCAGCATTCAGGCGGGAAACATTCCCAAATATAACGGCAACGAAATTTATTTCAAAATTGAAAATTATCCCAAAGTAGTTATCGCCGCGATGCAGGGCGGCGCCTACGGCGGCGGCTTGGAACTGGCCTGCTGCTGCCATCTGAGAATAATGGCGGAAGAAGCGACTCTGGGCCTGCCCGAAGTAAAACTGGGCTTGAACCCCGGATGGGGCGGAACTCAGCGTCTGCCACGCTTCATCGGCAAAACCAAGGCGTTGGAACTTATGCTGACCGGAGATTTTATGCAGGCAAAGGACGCTTTGGCGCTAGGTCTCCTCAATAAAGTTGTTCCGCAGGCTGAAGTTCTGGAAACAGCCAAAAAGCTGGCCAAAAAACTTGCCGCCGGAGCTCCTGTCGCGCAGCGCGAAATCATGAAAGCGGTGCGTCTGGGACTGGAAACAAACCTGCGTGACGGCGTCATGAAAATCGAAGCAGGCGCCAGCAAGGCTTTGCAGTTTACCGAAGATTTCAAAGAAGGCGCCAAAGCCTTCCTGGAAAAAAGACCGCCCAATTTCAAAGGCCGTTAATCTTCGCAGAAAGTTAATTTATGGTCAGGATGCCCTCTGGTGTTACCGCATGGGGCATCCTGACTAAAGCATTTATGCGTAAGCAATTTACGCGAGGAAGATAGCGATAATCAACCGGCCGGGTTTGCGTCAAATATGGTACAAATATTTTTTTGCCGGCCGATTCGCTCAAAGGCAGTTTTTTAGATGGAAAAGTTTTTCTATCCGCGTTCTCTGGTGGTATTTGGAGCTTCCACCACCAAGACAAGTCTGGCGAACATCGTATTACTCAATAATTCACAAAACGGGTATCAGGGTAAACTCTACGGCATCGGCTCTCAAGAAGGAGAGCTTGCCGGCATCAAGATTTATAAAAACGTTATGGAGCTTCCCGAAACGCCGGATGTGGCCATTTTTCTTACCCCAGCCAAAACAATCCCCCCTCTGATGCGCGCTTGCGGGGAAAAAGGAATTACTCACGTAGTTATCGAATCAGGCGGATTCAGCGAATATTCCCGGCAGGAAAAAACTCTGGAAGAAGAGGTTGCGCAAATCGCCGATAAATACAAAATGAAGGTTATTGGACCCAACTGTGTCGGCACAATAAATTTTGACATAAAAATGATGATGCCGTTCGGTTTCTTCAGCAACATTCCGGCGGAGGCGGGCAAAGTAGCGCTGATCGTTCAAAGCGGCGGCGTGGGAGGAACTTTTCTTCGTTCGTTTCACGGATACGGTATAACGCCGGGAAAGTTTGTGGCCACCGGCAACAAGCTGCAGCTCGATGAAACACATTTTCTGGAATATTTATTACAAGACCCCAAAACCGAAATCATCACGGCGTATCTGGAAGGATTCAAACGCGGCAGAGAATTTTTTAATCTGACCATGCGCTCCCCTAAGCCGATCATTGTCTTAAAATCCAACCGCAGTCAGGCAAGCGAAAAAATCGCCCAATCTCACACAACGGCTCTTTCCGGTAGTGATGCCGTGACGGATGCCGCTTTTAAGCAAGCCGCGATAATCAGAGTGGAAGATGAAATCAATTTGATCAATTCCGTAAAAATCATCGGGCTGCCCCCGATGAAAGGCCGTCGCGTCGCTGTTCTTTCTCGCTCCGGCGGTCACGCTGTTTTATCCGCTGATGCCTGCGTTAAATTCGGCTTTGAAATGATACCTTTCCCCGAATCTTTTTTAGAAAAACTGAAAACTATTTATCACACGCGCGTGATCGCGCATCAAAACCCTTTGGATTTAGGCGAAATTTTCGATTACACGATATTTACCGACATCCTGGAAGAAGCTTTAAAACTTGACGCTTTTGACGGCGTGCTTTTTAACCATCTGTATATCGCGCAGTACGAAGCGCAGATGTCGCGCACTTTTTTGCAGGGCGTGGAAAAGCTGGTTGCTAAATATAAAAAGCCGGTCGCGCTGGCCATGATTTCCGAGCGGGAAGAAATTCTGGACGTGTCTAAAAATTATTCTTTCCCCATCTTTACATCGCCCCTGGAAGCGGCGGACGCCCTTCACATATCTCTTGCCTACTATGAAAGCAGGCACTCCCGCGATAACAGAGGTAAAGAACCGGTTTATAAAATCGATAAAAATGTAATTCAAAATATCAAGGAAAGATGCGGCGTGGAAAAAAGAATCGCGCTGACAAATGAAGCGCTGGAAATTTGCGCCGCCTGCGGAATTGAACCGGTAAAAAGCCGGATTTTGAAAAATACGGCTTCACCCGAAAAGATATCCCTGCGATATCCTGTCGCGCTAAAGCTGCTTTCGCGTGACGCTTCCCATAAAACGGACATCGGCGGCGTGCGTCTCGATATCCGCAATAAAAAAGATTTGCTAAACGCGCGCGCGCAAATGCGAAAGACCATCGCCGGACTAAAACCGCGCCCGTCAATCGACGGTTTTCTTGTTCAGGAAATGGCCAACAAAGGGGTTGAATTTTTTGTCGGCGGCCGCCGCGACAACACTTTCGGGCCGATAGTCATGGCGGGCATGGGCGGTATTTATATCGAAATATTCAAGGATACAGCCATTCGCCTGGCTCCGGTAACAAAGCGCGAAGCCAAGGAAATGCTCCAGGAGCTGAAAGCATATCCATTACTTCAGGGAGCCAGAGGAGAAAAGCGCGCGGATATTAACGCTCTTGTAGATATTATATGCAGGATTTCTTTTATGATGGCCGCCCAGCCCGGTATCGGCCAAATAGATTTGAATCCCGTAATCGTACATTCACAGGGCCAGGGTGTGTCTATCGTGGACGCGCGGGTGTTTTTTGAGAAATAAGATTTCCGGTGTCCATACTCCCGATGAAAATCTTTTTTCGAACTTTATTATGTTTAATGTACGAATACTCTGATCGCGGGTATTGGGAGTAACTTTTATGCAGAAATACGTTGTTTTAATTGCCGCTTTTTTTATTCAATTATGTTTAGGCGCCGGTTACTCCTGGAGCACTTTTGTTCCCGCCTTAAAAGAATTTTACGGCCTTACAACCGCGCAAACCCAATCTATTTTCGGGACAGGCTCGCTTGCCGCCACTATTCTCATTTTTCTCGGAGGCCGCATTCAGGATCGCCTGGGCCCTAAAATTCCCGCCTTTATCGGAGGAATAATCTTCAGCAGCAGTTATATATTGGCCGGTTACTCAAGCGGTTCTTATCCGGCGCTTTTGATT
>JAFGKC010000121.1 GCA_016928765.1 Syntrophaceae bacterium | reverse complement strand
TGAAACCCAAGAAGCAATTTCCGAAAGAATAAAAATATACAATCAAAAAACAGCCCCGCTGATCGGCTTTTATACGAATGAGGGTATCTTAAAAAATGTTCCTTCAATTTATGCGCAGGAAACAGTTGCCGCGATTAGGGCAATCAGGAAATAGCTGTAATATAAAGAATATATATTAACTTAGTGAATTAAGAAAGGAAATAACTATTTATTTTTTAAGCGTAATACATCCGTCAAATCTAGAATTGTCGGTATCTTTATAACTTCTGCCTGTATCAAGCCAATAAGTGCCAATAATACCGTGAGAATTATCATCATTATTTGTAAATTTACCTGTCTTCTATGCCTTCTATCATCTTCCTCATATTTCTCTAAAGTTGATATAGCCTTGGACTTAACAAAGTATTTCGCTTTATCTCTTTCAATTTCTCCGGATTCAACAAAAGAATCAAGATAAAGGTTTAATTTATTTTCTGATGAATCCTTGTCAGGATGTTCTATCCACATCGGGGAATAAATATTTTCCATTATATCAGATAAATTAATTCCTCTCTCTGGTTTTTCTATATAACTATCAACGAGTGCACTTAGAAGTTCCAACCGGTGAATTGTCGCTAATCTCTTTCGATTATAAATAAGCCGACGAAATTTATATGACAATATATGACTATATATTATCAAGTATTCGATTTTTGTTTTACTGTAAATGAAAAACTCAAAAAGTCCCTTAAATGAAACCCTGTTTAACTTGTAATTATGTACTATTTCAATATCATTGGCGTTTACTGATTCAAGGAGAATACGAATATCTTTGGAAAAACTATTTCCGTCATACTGTTTGCCGGAAATGGCGTCTGAATCGATACTTTCTATTACAGCACTGCGTTTGCCATGTGACAGTAAAAAAACATAATAGCAGTTTCGTTTCTCAGCTTCTTCACCAAACAACGCCATGGAAGGAGGACATTTCTTTTTCAAAAGTGGTTTAAGCAGCCAGATTAATATAAGTTTTCTTAATTTTAGCATAATCCCAATAATATAGAAGCAGTAGAGAGATCCACTAATTTATTAAACAGAAAATTGTATTTTATTTACCTTGTCCATTTCGATATGAAATTTACACCAACCGTATTGATATGTCGATCATTTCTTTTAGGAAGTAACAAACGCAGTAACGGTTAAAAATCTTTTTACTCTTGAGTTGGTTATAACTAAACAGAGCAAAAAATGTCTGAATCTGCAATATAAATACTTGATATTATAAATGAATAATGATTATTATTTTTAATAGAAATTTAAAGAATTTATGCTGGTAGAAATAGTTTAATGATCAATTATGAAGAAGAACTCAATTCGGAACAATATCGTGTGGTGATGGAAGAGGGAGGACCGCTTTTAGTATTGGCGGGAGCGGGCAGCGGCAAAACGCGAACGCTTACTTATCGCGTAGCGCGTCTTTTGGAAAACGGTATTCAGCCGGAAAATATTTTACTGGCTACATTTACGAATAAAGCCGCGCGCTCGATGCTCAATCGCGTTGAATGCCTCAGCAATTTATATACAGGAAAAATAATGGGAGGCACATTTCATCACATTGCCCACATTATTTTAAGAAATAATGCTTTCCGGCTTGGCTATCGCGGTAATTTTTCCATACTGGATAGCGAGGATTCACATCAATTAATAAATACCTGTATCTCCGAATTAAAAATTGATCCCAAAATCAGTAAATTTCCCAAGAGTAATGTAATCGGAGAAATGATAAGCTTGGCTTTAAACACGCAAAGTACGCTGGAAAATGTACTTCAAGCAAAATACCCTTTCTTCTATCACCTGAACAATGAAATAGAGCAGGTAGCTTTGCTTTATTCGCAAAAAAAAATTGAACTCAACGTGATGGATTTCGACGATCTGCTTTGCAATTGTCGAAGGCTTTTAGCTGATAATCCGGACGTGCTAAAGACTCTTGCCTATAAATATCAGCACGTTTTAGTGGATGAATATCAGGATGTAAATATTATTCAGGCCGAAATCATTGATATGCTGGCCTCCGGCCATCGAAACTTGATGGTGGTGGGAGATGATTCGCAGAGTATTTATTCATTCCGTGGCGCGAGTTTTGATAATATCATAAATTTCCCGCGCCGTTATCCGGATTGCAAAATATATAAACTGGAAACAAATTATCGCAGTACGCCGGAAATATTGCTTCTGGCAAACTTAAGTATAACCAACAATGAAAATCAGTACCCTAAAGAGTTAAAAGCAGTGCGGAATAAAGGTATGCGCCCGGTTACGGTTTACGCGCAAAATGTTTTGAAGCAGGCTGACTTTGTAGCGCAAAGAATAATGGAATTAATACACTCTGGTATCGCGCTTGACGAAATAGCGGTTCTCTACCGTGCCCACTATCATTCGATGGAATTACAAATGGAATTGGTGCGCAGAGAAATACCTTTTGATATTCGTTCCGGCATCCGTTTTTTTGAACAGGCACACATCAAAGACGTTACTTCTTATATGAGAGTATTGGTAAACAATGATGATGAGTTGGCCTGGCGGCGCATGCTGACAATGTATCCTAAGGTGGGCAAAGTAACTTTTGATAAGATATGGACATATTTGGCAAAAAAAGAAAATTCTCTGGAAGCTTTTTTGGATAATGAATTTATGCGCGTTGTTCCGGCAGCGGCAAAAACAGGAATAGAACAATGCCGAAAAACTATGCAGTTGATTCTGGATTTGCAACCGCTAGAGCGTGTGCCGGGAAAAATAGTAGATGTTTTGTTAGACAAATGTGATTATCGCTCTTATCTGCAGAGAAATTATTCCGATGCTGTTTCCCGGGAGGAAGATTTAATTCAGTTGGGAATATTCGCTAATCAATTTGAGCGGATGGAAGATTTCTTAAATGAATTGGCTTTGCTTACCAATATGGCCAAGGAAGAAGGTTTTGAAGAAGAGGAAAAAGAGAACAAAATAATATTAAGCACGATTCATCAGGCCAAGGGGTTGGAATGGTCTTATGTATTTGTAATCTGGTGCGCTGACGGCATGATTCCATTGCAAAGAGCGCTCAAGGAACCCCAGGGTGAAGAAGAGGAAAGAAGGCTTTTTTATGTAGCCCTGACCAGAGCAAAGGATCAGCTCTATTTATGTTGTCCTGCTCTTGATTATAGCCGTGCTTCAGGTGGTAATATTTTACTTGCCCCATCGCGCTTTATAAGTGAAATAGCGCCGCTTTCCGCAGAAGACGAAAAACGTCCTTTCGAGCAATGGACTCTTTATGCCGACTACTAATAATGATCGAATTTTGCTTTTCGCATGACTTCTTCATATTGAGCGCGCAGAGCGATGTTATCCGTTTCTTCCATCTCTTCAGCTCTTTTCACCCAATCTTCAAATTGGATATCCACGCCGAAAATGCCGATCATTTCATCTTTGTCATTCACAATCGGCGCGGAAACGGTAAAGCATAAAACACCGGTCATCTTGGAAATGAAAAAGTCGGTGACGTGCACTTTGCCCGTTTGAAAAGGTTTGATAAACCATTCCCGGTCGGATTGATCAATACCGACGCCGTAATTTTCATATTTGGCTCGATCGACGATGCTGGTAATATTTTTTGTGATTTTCCTGCCGTTCATGTCCACGACATAAGCAAATTGAATGGAAGGATGGTCATCAACGAATTTCTGCATAAGAGGTTCTTGCTGGTCCGGATCCATAGTTTTCATTAACTTATGTTCGATAATCTGACTGACTGCGGTTACGGCGGCATTTTCCGCCATAAATCTGATCTTATCCAGTTCGGAAATAAAGAGTTCGGGCATATAAGGACGCGCCTTTTTCTCCATTTCTTCGGGAGAAATGGTTGTAATGCGTCCGGCATCGTATTGCTCCTTAACCCATTTGCTGATTTTGGAAATACCGGGATGTCTTTTATCTACGGCATTTTCACCTTCCAAACCAAAGTGCTGGTTGATCCAGAGAGCGATGCCCGCGTTGCCCGAGACGTTGCTGACCATTGTTACGATGGGCCTTTTCAGTATTTTTTTTGTATCGAAAATATTATAAATTTCTTCACATTTTATCAGTCCGTCCGCGTGTACTCCAGCCCGGGTAACGTTGAATTCGGAACCGACGAAGGGATAATTCGGTGGTATGTTGACGCCTAGTTCATTTTCAAAGTATTCAGCGATTTCGGTTATGACTGTTGTGTCAATACCGTTAGATTTTCCCGTCAGGGCGATATATTCGATGATCAGGGCTTCAATTGGTGGATTACCGGTTCTTTCACCTAGTCCTAGAAGAGTGGAATTGGCCGCGCTACAGCCATAAAGCCAGGCGGTGGTAGCATTAGTGAGAGCGCGATGAAAATCATTATGTCCGTGCCATTCCAGAAGTTCTTCCGGTACGCCGGCATCTTCAATAAATGCACGCGCCATTTTATCAACGCTACGAGGCAGGGAAGCTCCGGGATAGGTAACACCGTAACCTAAAGTATCGCACAGGCGGATTTTTATATTGACTTTGCTTTTTTCTCTCAGTTTCATCAGTTCTATAGCGAAAGGGACACAGAAACCGTAAATATCGGCCCTGGTAATGTCTTCAAAGTGACAACGGGGGATGATGTCTAAATCCAGCACCGATTTGACTATGCCCAGATAATCATCCATTGCCTGTTTTCTATTTTTGTTGAGTTTAAGGAAAATATGGTAATCGGAAACAGAAGTAAGCAGTCCTGTTTCTTTTATGCCCGCTTCTTTAACCAGCGGGACATCTTCTTTGTTTGCTCGAATCCAGCCGGTAATTTCCGGGTAACGCAATCCAAGCGCCATGCATTTTTCCACCGCTTCCTTGTCTTTTTTAGAGTATAGAAAAAATTCTGACTGGCGGAGTACGCCGTTAGGGCCGCCAAGCTTGCTCAAAAATTTATATAATTGTACTATCTGCCCAACTGTGTATGGCGGGCGAGCCTGCTGTCCGTCGCGAAAAGTTGTATCGGTGATAAATATATCTTTCGCTGGTCTGGTTTTGAGTACTTTATGATCAAAAACAATTCGGCCCACTTCGGAATAAGGGAACATTTCCTTATAAAGATTAGGCTCGGATATATTCTGCAAAGTGAATTGAGCCGATTTTTTTTTATGTTTCACAGGTTTTGTTTTTTTTGCTTTAGCCATTATTTGCTCCGGGTAAATACTTACACTATTTTCAAGGATAGCTCCATTAATTGCTCAATAGACACATTTGAAGGCGCGTCGGAGAGAAGACACGCGGCTTTCTGCGTCTTGGGGAAAGCGATAACGTCTCTGATGGATTCTGCGCCGGTCATAATCATGGTAAGTCTGTCTAAACCAAAAGCGATTCCTCCGTGTGGCGGCGCGCCGTATTCCAGAGCATCCAAAAGGAATCCGAATTTAGAGCGGGCTTCCTCGTCCGACAAGCCCAGAACGCTAAATACCTGATTCTGAATGTCTTTTCTGTGGATACGGATGCTTCCTCCCCCGATTTCGGAACCGTTTAAAACAAGGTCATAGGCACGCGCGCGGACTTTATCAGGATTTGTTTTCAGAATTGTTAGATCTTCATTGTAAGGCGAGGTAAATGGGTGATGCATGGAAACATAACGCTTTTCCGTTTCGGAATATTCCATCAGTGGAAACTCGGTAATCCATACAAAAGATAGATCATCCGGCTTGTATAAGTTCAATTTTTTGGCCAGATGCAGTCTTAAATTTCCCAGCGAGTCATGTACAACACGGGGAACATCGGCAACAAAGAAAATAATGTCTCCCACTGACGCGGAGACTTGTTTGTTAATATTTCCAACTTCTTCGGCGCTTAAAAATTTATAAATGGGGGACGTCCAGTCAGCGGCGTTAACCCTTGCCCAGGCGAGGCCCTTCGCGCCGTAGATAGAAACATAATCGCTTAAGTCATCCAGTTCCTTGCGTGAGAGGGTGGAAGTATTATCCAGCTTAATAGCTTTTACAACTCCGCCTTTGGTGATGACTTCGCGAAACAGTTTAAAGTTGGACTCCCGTAATATATTGGTCAGATCAGTAAGCTCCAAACCGAAACGAACATCCGGATTGTCTTTACCATACCGGTTTATGGCGTCAAAATAGCCCAGGCGCGGGAAGGGAAGCGGCAATTCGCGGTTGAGGCAGTGCCTGAATATTTCCGCCATCAAACCTTCCATAATGTTAATAATATCGGTTTCCGTGATAAATGACATTTCCACGTCGATTTGCGTGAATTCAGGCTGACGGTCCGCGCGCAGATCTTCATCGCGGAAACATTTTACAATCTGATAATAACGGTCAAAACCGGAAATCATCAACAGCTGTTTAAAAAGCTGCGGTGATTGCGGCAGGGCGTAAAACATGCCTTTGGAGATTCTGCTGGGTACCAGATAATCCCTTGCTCCTTCCGGCGTGCTCTTGGTGAGAAAAGGAGTTTCCACTTCAATAAATCCGTTATCGTTAAAGTAATTACGTGTCGCGGCGGCAAGTTTGCTGCGCAAAAATAGATTTTGCTGGATTGCCGGACGACGCAAATCAAGATAGCGGTACTTAAGGCGAATATTTTCAGAGATATCTTCTTCGTCGAAAGAAAAAGGAGGCGTTTTCGATTCGTTTAATATTTCAAGATCGGATACGAGAACTTCGATTTCTCCGGTTTTTAAAGCGGGATTTTCCATCCCCGCCGGTCTTTTGCGGACAACTCCTTTTACCGCCAGAACGAATTCGGAACGGATTTTGTGCGCTTCAGTGTGGACATCTTTTCCCGTTTCAGGGTTGAAAACCACCTGCACAATACCAGTGCGGTCGCGCAAATCAATAAAAATAACGCCGCCGTGATCTCTGCGACGGTGCGCCCATCCCATTAAAATAACCTTGTTTCCCATATCGGAAATATTAACCTGGGCGCAATATTGTGTTCTTTTGTCTGTTGTTAAAAAATTACTCAAGCGTCAGTGCCTTTCTTTCAAAATGTTAATAAGAGCATCTGTCAGTTTATCTAAAGGCAGCCTCTGCTGCTCTTTGGAATTCATATTCCTCAGCTGTGCAACATTTTCTTCAATTTCCTTATCTCCCAAAATTAGCGCGAATGAACTGTTGAGCTTATCAGCAAGCTTCATCTGACTTTTTAAGCTTTTATCGGAATAATCCATTTCTGCGGTAACACCCGCCAAACGTAACTTATTTGTTAGAAGAAAAGCTTTTTTTTGCGCTGCCGCTCCCAATGCGGAAATAAATATGTCAGTTTTAACGGATTTATTTTCGTTTTGCGGCAGGCAGGCAAGAAGGCGCTCCATTCCGACTGCAAAACCGATTCCCGCGACATCCGGACCGCCCAGATAGCTTACGAGCCCGTCATATCTGCCGCCACCGGCAATCGCGTTTTGCGCGCCGAGCGCGCCGGATTTTACTTCAAAAGCGGTTCTTATATAATAATCAAGGCCGCGCACCATTTTTGGATTTACGTAATATAAAACGCCCAGATCAGTCAAAGAAGATTTTACCTCAGTGAAGTGATCCTCGCATTCACGGCATAAAAAATCATGAATTTTTGGCGCTTTATGAATAATATCCTGGCAGATGTCCGTCTTGCAGTCGAAAACCCGCAGAGGATTTGTTTTGATGCGCCTCTGGCAATTGGGGCAAAGCGATTTTTGGACTCCTTTTAAATGCGCGACAACAGCCTGGGAAAACGCAGGTCTGCATTTTTTACACCCAAGCGAATTAATTTCCAGTGAAAAATCGGCGATACCCGCTGAGCGCAAAAAATGCGTAAGCATGAAAATAATTTCCGCGTCAGCTTGTGGTTTATTTTCTCCGAAAAGCTCAACATTTATCTGATGGAATTGCCGGAAACGGCCTTTTTGCGGCCTTTCACGGCGGAACATCGGCCCGATGGTAAATAGTTTTGTTGTCTGTTCATAAGTATGTATGTTGTGCTCGATGTATGCGCGAATGATCCCGGCTGTTGCCTCCGGGCGCAGGGTGATAAGTTCATCATCGCGGTCAGGAAAAGTGTACATTTCTTTTTCCACGATATCAGTTGTTTCGCCTATACCTCGCTTGAACAATTCAGTTTTTTCCATTATCGGTACGCGGATTTCCCGGAATCCGAATAGCGCGAATGTTTGCCGGGCTACGGATTCAACATGATTCCAAACAGGCGAATCCGCTGGAAGGATATCTTTGATGCCTTTAATTGAAGTAATTTTTTCCATAAGTTACTACCAAAAGAACGGAGGTTTATAGCACAGGGACTAGCCCTTTACAACGGAAAAATGTTTAAACATGAAGGACTTATCTGTTTTTTTTAAAAGTATCAATGTACAAATTTGTCCCATTTGTGGACATGGTTATAGCGCCGGATTCATCGGTTCGATATATTTTTACTTGCGAATCCTGAAATCGTTTAAGAACATATTTGTGCGGATGGCGGAATATATTGTTCTTTCCCGAGCTTACGATAGCGTAGCGGCAGGAGGTTGCTTTGATAAAATCATTACTGCTGGAATGGTGCGAGCCATGATGTGGGACAAACAAAACATCGCTGACTAAATTATGTTCCGAGTCAATTAATACGCGCTCTATATCTGAAGAAATATCAGCAGGTAATAAAAAGCTTATTTGCCCGTAATTAATTTTAAAAACAAGAGAGTCATCATTTACTTTTTTATAGTTGAAAATGGTGGCGTCATACGAAGGTCTATCAGGAGGCCATAAAACATTAAATGAAACGCCGTTAATTTCCATAGGCGGAGATTGTGCGTTGATGATTTTGGTCTTTATTTTTTTATCGCTGATTATTTTTTCCCATTGCAGGTATAGTTCATCGTTCGCCCGCTGGCCGGTTGACCAAACCTCTTTGACATTAAAATTATCAGTGATGTAGAGCAGTCCCTGAAGATGATCGGGATGAGGATGAGTAAGAACAACGGTGTGAATTGTACTTATCCTTTGGGAATGTAAAAAAGGTGCGATAACCATTTTGCCTATATCAAAAGAACCGCTGGTAATTCCGCCTCCGTCAATAAGCATATTACCCCCTTTGGGGAATCTTATTAATGTCGCTGATCCCTGCCCGACATCAATGGCTGTAAGTCTCAAATTGGTGGAAAACCTTTCTTTGGTGAAAAGATAAAAACCGTTTCCAATAAAAAATAGAAGGCAAAGTACTGCTAGAGATTTTAAAATAACCGGTTTTCTTGTAAGCGAAACAGACTTATCTTTTTTAAAATGTTCATCGAATATTTGGATTAGAATGAAAATGAAAACATAGAAAATACTTATTTCCAAAAGACCAGGTTTGCTTATTGCAAATGAAGACCACGGCAAAGATGCTAATTTATCAATGATGTCCAATGATATTTTAACAAAAAAAGAGGCGGTCTTGATAAAAACACCGGAAATAGTTGAGGAAAAAATCGCGGCGAAGATAAAGCCCATGGAAAGAGCGAGGGATATCGTTCCTAATAGGATTACCGCAAAGAGATTCGCGATTACCGTGATGGCGGAAATTCTACCGAAATAGAAAACAATCAAAGGCATGGTTCCAACGCTGGCAGCGATACATACTATAATTAGCAAATAGATTTTTTTGATAATTATCCGGATAAATAGCGGCCATGAATCAATAAATGAAAATGAAATTTGGTTCAGGCGGGGAACGATATATATAATCGAGAAAACGGCGCAAAATGAGAGCTGAAACGAAATATCAAAAAGAGCCGCCGGGTATAAAATCAGTATAACTATACCGGCCAGAGCCAGTGAATTGTAAATATCTCTTTGACGGCCCCAAAGAAAGGCGATTAAAAAGACCAACGCCATCAAAGTAGCTCTCATAACGGTTATTCCCATGCCGGCGATAGAAGCGTAAATCAAAACAAAAAAGAAAGAACCGGCGGCGGCAAGTTTTACGACATTGTATTTTAAAAGAAGAAATTCTGATCTTTTTAGTAAAAAAGAAAAAAGAAAAAATCCCGTCATGAACACCATTCCAATATGGAGACCGGAGATTGCCAGAAGATGAGATGTCCCTGTCTTGTTGAAACTATCACGTAATTCAGTTGAAATTCCTCTTTTATTTCCTAAAGTCATTGCTTCAATAACTTCTTTTTGCGGCGAGGAAGAAAATTGATTTAGTAGCTCCTGCAAATAAAGACGATAATCTTCAAGTTTCGACCTTAAATGATTAGCTTTATCTTTTCTGAGTAAAATTATTTGCGATTTATTGTAAATATACGCGCTGGCAAAAATGTTTTTCATGTTCAGATATCGTTCATAGTCAAAACCCCCTGGATTATGAAAACTCACAATTTTTTTAAGAGAGGCCGAAAATCGTATATAATCGCCATATCGAAAATTAAGATCAGCGGGTATCACCAGCCTGATATTTCCCGAAACAGAATGATATGCTGCATCCTGTTTTAATCGCACCATCCTTACAATCAAAATTGTCTTATCGGGATAAATATCAGGATTATCGACAACGACGCCTTCCAAGGTCTGTCTGCCGGAGTTCAGATAGTTGGTTATATTATTTTCTTGATTTGCAGAGAATTGGTGTCTTTGGATATTCAAAAAACCGATTAAGAACACAAGCGTTAAAATGATAACAAGACTTCCCTTGGGCATTATTTTGTATATGGTGATGCATAAAATTATGGAAATTATGATAAAAATGGAAAAAATCGTGAAACCGGAGCCGACAATGTTTAAAAATGAGCCAAAATAAATTCCGGCCATTAAAAAAAGAAGCGGGAGGAATAATGGTCTGCGCATATAATTAAATATTCTTTAAGCTAAAATAATTATCAATTTTGTTAGCGAAAATGTGTAAAATAATATAAAATTACTTATAAATTGATTTAAGGGAAATAAGCAAATATTTTCCTTACCGGCAAGAGGTAAAAATGGAAGACCAGGATAAAAAGCGGCTGCGCTTGCTAATAATCTACAGGGTCGTGGTAATAACAATTTTCTTGGGAATCGCTATTTTTCTGGATATTAAGAGACAAGAAGCATCTGTTCATCAATCTTACATCATATACTATTATTATATAATTGTTGGATTAATGTATGCCATTTCCATTTTATATGTATTTCTTTTGAAATATGTTAAAGACTTGTATTATAATATTTATCTGCAGCTATCCGTAGACATATTACTGGTTACCGCTCTGGTTTATTTTACGGGCAGTGTGCACAGCAACTATTCGCTTCTCTATCCTCTCATTATAATTTACGCGGTAATATTTGTTGGGAGAAAAGGCGGATTAATAGTTGCTTCCGCATCGGCAATTCTCTACGCATTTCTCCTGATCCTGGAATTTTATCAGATAATACCATCAACTTCTTTAGAAACTCCCGATTACAGGCTGGCGATTGAGGAAATATTCATACGTATTTTACTGCATATAATATCTTTTTTCACCGTAGCTTTTTTAGCAAGTTTTGTTGTCGAACAGGAGCGTAAAACAAGGCATCTGCTGGAAGAGAAAGAAATCGAATTCATCCAGTTGGATTTGCTTTTCCGCAGCATAATCGAATCCGTTGATACTGGCGTTATGACACTGGACTTGCAAAGCAAAATAAAAACATTTAATCGGGCCGCGGAAGAAATAACCGGGTATAAATTACGTCAAATAGAAAATCGACATATTAAAGATGTATTTCCGGAAATTGCCCTTGTCTTACAGGCGCATAATACAAATGAATATAGCAAAAATAGAACAGAGGCGATTATCAAAATACCAAAAGGTTATAAAATTCATTTAGGATGCTCTATTTCTCCGCTTAGGGATAAAAATGAAAAACAAATAGGAAATATAATTATTTTCCAGGATATTACAGAGAAAAAGCAAATGGAGGAAAACCTCGAAAAAAGCAAAAGGCTGGCTTTAATCGGGGAAATGGCGGCGGGTCTGGCGCACGAAATGAGAAATCCATTGGCTTCAATAACTGGTTCTATTGAACTTTTAAAGCAGGGTCTCAATCTGGAAGATACTGATAAGCGTCTTATGCAAATTATTATCAGGGGGAAGAATCAGCTCGATAGTTTTGTGCGTGATTTTTTATTGTTGGCCAGGCCGGTTCCGTCGACCAAAGAAGTTGTTAACATTAATGAAGTAATCGAAGAGGTTGTCGATAGTTTAAAGTTATCCACAGATTGGTCTGATGATATAGAAGTTAAAAAAATATTTTCTAATGCCGCCGAAACTTTTGCCAATAGACAGCAGATAAGACAGCTTTTCAATAACCTTATTCTCAACGCCATACAGTCGATGAAGCAAAAAGGCGTTTTAACCATGGAAACTTCTGTGGTAAAAGGCGATGAAGGTATAGATTACGCCCAGATAATAATTAGAGATACGGGTTGCGGTATTCCACCCGAGCATTTGAAAAAAATATTTGAACCTTTTTATACAAATAAAGAAAAAGGCACAGGTTTGGGGCTGACTATTGTCGGCAGAATAATTGACGGTTATAAGGGAAAAATTAGAATCGATAGCAAGGTTGACGCGGGAACAAGCTGCTTTGTCTGGTTGCCGGTGAATCCGGAAGGAATACCGCCGTTAGTCGCGTGACGAAAATATGCAGAGGGGTTACTAAATATGGCCAGAATATTGGTTGTTGATGATGATCAGGGCATGAGAGAATTCATGGACATTATGCTCACAAAAGAAGGTTACGATGTGAGCAGCGCCGAAGATGCGTCCAGGGCGCTTACTTTGTGTGATAAAAAAGATTTTGATTTAGTTATAACGGATTTAAGAATGCCCAGAATGGACGGTATAGAATTTTTAAAAAAGATTAAGGACAGTAAGCCGGAAACAACGGTTATACTGGTCACGGCTTACGCTTCCGGTGAAACGGCGGTTAACGCGATGAAGGAAGGCGCTTATGATTATCTCGAAAAGGGTGGCAGCATAGAGGAATTAAAAAGTATTGTCCATAAAGCATTATTGAAAAAAGGTCTTGTCAATGAAAAGTCAGCGGAAATAAAAGAAGGTGTTATAGAAAATGATTCGTTTTACGGCATGATTGGAAAAAGCAGAGGCATGCAGAAGATATTTACGACAATAAAAAAAGTCGCTGATACTCCCGCGAATATTTTAATATTGGGCGAAAGCGGAACAGGCAAGGAACTGGTGGCCAGCGCGATACATAATAATTCATCGCGCGCAAAGATGCCGTTTAAAGCGATAAATAGCGGCGGCATTCCGGAAAATCTTTTAGAGAGCGAGCTTTTCGGTTATATGAAAGGTTCTTTTACGGGTGCTTACGCGGACAGGCCGGGGTTATTTGAGATTGCCAGAGGCGGAACAATATTTTTGGATGAAATAGGAGAATTGCCGGCAGTTCTTCAAGTAAAGCTTTTACGTGTTGTTCAGGAAAAATCATTCCGCCGCATCGGCGGTTCAGAAGATATAAAAGTGGATGTGCGCATTATTTCCGCCACAAATCAGAATCTTGAAGAAAAGGTTAAAAAAGGCGAATTTCGTGAAGATCTTTTTTTCCGTTTAAACGTCATCCCTGTTTACATGCCGCCCCTTCGGGATAGAAGAGAAGATATACCGCTTTTGACAAATCATTTTATCGAAAAATACGCTATTGAATTTGGCAAAGAGATTCGAACCATTTCTTCATACGCGATGGAATTGTTAATGAATTACTATTTTCCCGGAAATATCAGAGAATTGGAAAACATCATTGAGCGCGGTGTCGCGATGGAAAGCTCAAATATTATTTTGCCGGAAAATTTAGTATTGGAGACATCGGCAGTATCTGGTGTGAGCAATTACAATATCGAGATATCTGATTCGGGATTGAATTTAAATGAAGAACTGGAAAAAATTGAAAGAAATATAATTGAAAAAGCGTTGGTGAAAACCAAAGGATCGAAAACGAAAGCGGCTGAACTTTTGCATGTAACTTTCGATTCGTTGCGTTATCGCATGGATAAACTAAATATTAAATAATCAATAAATAATTGCCTGGAAAAAAATCGTTGACAAATAGTCCTTCAATATGATTATTTTTCAATACAAATTAAATTTACACATTTGAATTATACTCTTAAACTAAAAAATGGAGTTAAAAGTTGGATGTGGAAAGGTTTATTTTGTACAAGGTTCCTAAGAAAATTAATCAATTTTTGCAAATATTTTTAATATTTTAGACTTATTTCAAAAAATTTGTTTAAAAGAATTATATTTTAGGGGCTGTATAAAAATGAAAGGAGATGTAAAATGAAACTTAATGCACCAAAACAAATCACCTGGGTAATATCCCTGATTTTGGGAATCATTGGTTTAATCTCCGTTTTTGTGACTATACCTTATATATCTGCCTATGCTTTTTGGGTGGTATTTGTAGGTCTAGTTCTCTTGCTTTTAGGTAACGCGCTTAAAGGACTATAGTTAAGTATAATTAATAAATAGAATTTTCAAACGGTCTCGTGCTAAAAGCCCCGGCACGAGACCAAACTTCAATTCGATAGACCATCAAATATATTAAAAATAGAATAAGGGGGAATAAAAAATGAAGAAAACATTGTTGTTGATTTGTGTAATTTTCTTGATGGCGGCTGTAGCTTACGCGGCACAGGATGGTGTTCGTAAGGCAACTGGAGAACTGGTAAATATAACGGCGGAAAGTGTTGTTATCAAAAGAGGCAAAGGTGAAATGGTAATTGCGCGTGACGCGTCAACTAACGTTGCGGGAAACTTAAAAGTTGGTGAAAAAGTCACCGTAGAATATAAGATGATAGCGACAAATGTGGCAGTAAAAGATACAAAAGCTTCTAAGACAAAAAAATCAACGAAAAAGAAATAAATTAAATTAAATATTTGATGGGAAAGAGGCGGTTATTCTGAAAATATTAAGAATAACCGTCTAAATTATTTATAATCATAAATAAACCTCTTGAAATAATAACTTCTATATCTATTAATGTTATTATATCGTTGACAATTGAAGAAAATATCAAGTAAGTTAAAACACTCAGAATCAATCAATTATTCAAAGTAGATCAAAGTAATTGCTATGGAGATTTAGGCAATGAACGTAGCCGAACTAGCATTAACCAGTTTATCTGACGGCGAACATGTGAGTATTATCTTTGAAGGTAAAGAATACTCAAATTATCAGATGGATCGCGCCGCCCGAAAATTAGGTAACGCGCTTAAAAAACTTGGCGTAAAAAAGGGGGACCGAGTTATTTTGCAGATGCCTAATTCTCCCGAAGTTATCCAATCATTCCAGGCAATCTGGAAAATTGGAGCTATAGTTGTACCAATAAATTATCAGATTGGCGCGCAAGAAACAGAATATATCTACAAAGATTCCGGCGCGAAGATCGTTATCACGGCGCAGGAATATATGGATAAAGTCAGACAAGCGAAATTAAATTCATCTAATATTGAAAATATAATTGTCATCTCTAACGATAAGATAAAAGATGCATTATCGTATGGGTGGCTTATGGAAGACGCCTCGGAGACATTGGAAATTTTGGAAACGGCAGATGACGATATAGCCGCGCTGGTATATACGTCCGGAACAACAGGGAATCCGAAAGGAGTGATGCAGACTCATCACGCGCTTTATTATACGGCGAAAAAAGTTCAGGAAACAAGCCATTATTCCATGGATGCCGTTAATATGGCGATGCTGCCTCTTTGTCATTCTTACGGTATTGGAGCAATGAATTCAACAAATCTGCGGACGCACGGCAAAACAGTCATTTTAAGACAATTTAACGTGGAACAATTATTTTCTTCGATTGAAAAATATAAAGTGACCAGCGTGGCGGCTGTTCCAACGATGTATATTTATATGCTCAATTATTCTGATTACAAAAAATATGATTTAAGCTCCGTAAAACATTACATATGCGGCTCGGCGCCTTTGTCTGTTGACACATGGAAACAGTTTAAAGAAAAGTTTGGTGGAGAAATCGCGGAAGGGTGGGGCTTGACAGAGGCCTGCGCCAACAATTCGGTTAATCCCGTGGACGGATTGAAAAAAGTCGGATCAATCGGCAAACCGATGATCGGGATGAAGATGAAAATATTTGATGATAAAGAAAAAGAATTGCCGCCCGGAAAAGAAGGAGAAATAGTTTTACGCGGACCGATGGTTATGAAAGGATACTGGAATCAGCCTGAAGCGACGGCTGAAGTTATCAGAGAAGGATGGCTCCACACCGGTGATATTGGTTATGTTGATGAAGACGGCTATTATTTTATAACGGATAGAAAAAAAGATATCATCATCAAAGGAGGTGAAAATATTTCTCCGCGGGCGATAGAAGAAATTTTATATTCACATCCGTGTGTCGCTGAGGCAGCCTGCATAGGAGTGCCAGATCCAGTCTACGGAGAAGACATTAAGGCTTTTGTCGTCTTGAAACCTGATAGAAAAGCAGATTCTTCTGAAATAACAAATTATTGTGAAGGAAAATTAAAAAAGTTCTTTATGCCTAAAGAAGTGGTAATTTTGCGTGAAATGCCCAAAACACTAGTGGGTAAAATCCTTAAAAAAGAATTACGCAAAATGTAGATTTCATAATCATAAAAGGCTCAAAGCCGGATAAATGATACCGGAAGAACCTTTTATAAGAAACATAGATAATTAAATTCAGCTAAGCTCATTCCCGAAAAAGCGAAACTCTTCCTCCGTCAACAACCAAATCATGACAATTTACAAAGCTGCCTTCGTCGCTGGCCAGAAAAAGAGCCGCATACGCTATATCATTATCCAGGCCGGCACGTGGCAGGGGTGTGGCCTTAGCGAGGCTGAGTTTAAGTTTTTCCATTTTACGAGTATTTTGTTCCGCGCTGAGAGTATTATAAACCTGAGAGCCACCCCAGAAAATAGGCGTGGCAATGGCGCCGGGGGAAATTGAATTAACGCGAATACCAAAGGGCCCAAGTTCCACTCCGGCTATCTTCGTTATATGAGTAACCGCCGCTTTGGCAGCGGAATAAAGATACCCGCCTTGACCGGAACGTATCGCGGCAACACTGGCATTATTGATAATGCAGCCGCCTGCCTGTTTTTTCATTACGGGCGCCGCGTGCTTCATGCCGAAAACGACGCTGCCCAGAAGAAGATTTAAGCTGTAATTGAAATCATCAGGTGTAACTGTTTCCAAAGTGCCCAGGCTGGGGCCGCCGGCATTGTTAAATAAACAATCGAGCCTGCCGAATCGGGACAAAGCCAGTTCAATAACGCTTTTGATATCGCTTTCTAAAGTGACATCTGTTTTATGATAAATAACATTATTTCCTAAAAGTTCGGCAAGGGCCTTGCCTTTTTCTTCAGAACGTCCCGCGATAATAACTTTTGCGCCATGAGAGGCGAAAACTTCCGCGGTAGCAGCGCCGATGCCGCTTGTCCCGCCTGTAATAACAGCCACTTTATTTTCTAATCTTTTACCCATAAATATACTCCTGATTCACACGTTAAATGAATTTGAAATTCAATAATATCGCGCGCCGATATTGTCAATCTAATTATTAATAAAAGTTATTGACAAGCGTGAGAGAATTTAATTTGATTGGTTAAATTAGATAAAAGTCAATTATTAAATCGATCCATAAAGATTATGCGTATGAAATCAAAATCAAAAAAAGCGTTCGTTTGGTCGGTGAGAATAATTCTGGGGCTGGTTATTACGGCAATATTAGCTGCCTCCTATTATGTTCATACTCAATCAACTCAAGATAAAATAAGAGCAATTATTAATAAAGAATTTAATAATAGTGTCAGCTATGAACGTGCGCATTTGGGTATCTTCCCCGGTTTTGGTCTGGTTTTCGATAAAGTTGATATAACGGTGCCTGAAGGTAACCATATCAATGCCGCATCGGTAAAAATGCATCCGCGCTTAGTATCTCTGTTAAAAGGCAGTTTTAAAATCGGGAAGCTGACTTTTTATGAACCTGATATTCTGCTAAATGTTTCTGTAAAGAAGAAAAAAGCAAAGGATGATTACCTTACTCTTGAGCAAATCATTGAAAGCGCGAATGCGATTTTAGACGAGCTGCGAAATGAAATGCCCGGTCTTATCGCTGTTGTGAAAAAAGGCAAGTTGGTTATTCGGGAAAATAACGAAGCCATAACTGATATTAGTGATCTAAAAGCGAGAATCACTCTCTCTTCCAAAGATGTAAAAATAAGAATCAAAGGGGATATGGTAAAATGGGGAAAGTTTTCCCTGATCAGCAGAATTCACGCGGATAAAAATACATTATTTATTAATGATTTATCTGCTTTTTTCGGGAAATCTTCCATTTTTAAATGTTCCGGTAAAGTCGAATTTAAAGATTCTCCTTATTGGGAAATTAAATCGAACAAAGCCATCTTAATATTAGATGAAATATTTAATAAAATATCTTCTTATTCAGGTTTACGAAATATTTTGGGATCAGTCAATAATCTTAGCGGAAAAATAACCCTATCTTCTTTAAATATAGCAGGTGATCTTACGGACCCACAAAACTGGAATATTAGCGCTTATGGGTCAATAGAAGACGCGGTTTACGGCTCTTCAAGCCTTCCCGGACTGGTAAAAATTACCCGTGGAAGGATAGAAGCGGATAATAAGAAAATTATTTTTGATAAATTTGAAACTTCTATTTTTGATTCAAAACTTGATGCATCGGCTTTTATCGAAAGAAGTGGTCAGGATATTAGTTCAGCGGATATTAGCTTTAGTGGCACTGTCGGAAAAGAAACAATTCAATGGATTTCACAAGAGCTTGGCTATTCCAGGGAAGAGACTTTGCGCGCGCCGGTTTCCATAACCAGCGCCAGAGTATTGTGGCAAAAGGAAGGGAAGATATTCGCTACCGGTTCTGCCACAATTAATAATGGCCCAAAAATAATGATTGATCTGGAAAAAGATAATCAAGCACTTGCTGTAAATAAGTTGATAATTACAGACAATGATTCAAGCGCGGATATAGCGTTTAAATTCTCCCCGAATCTTTTAGAATTATCATTTAAGGGGAATTTAAATGAACAAACACTAAACCGGATGTTTGAGCAGTCTTCGTTTCCGCGCGGCTGGGTCAAAGGCGATTTTAGCGCCAGCTTGCGTCTTGATAAATATCAGCAATCCGTTGTGAGAGGCAAGCTGGAAGGCAGAGATTTTATTTTACCGCTGCCGCTTAGAGAGCCGTTGAAATTTAAACAAGCTGTTATTACCGGAAGAAATCAGGCAATTAATATTGAATCCGCTGAATTGTTGTGGGGAGAAAACAATCTTGAAGGGGAAGGCTCCCTGAAAGCCGTGCCGGAAGGTATTCGTCTTGATATAAATCTCACATCGGACGCTATAGAAGTGGAAAACATTATCAATATTTTTTCAACAAGAAATGATTCGTCTAATAATGACAAACAGGCATCAGGCTTCAAAAAACCGGCACTTCGGGGTATTATACGAGTAAATACTCCCAAGGTGTCATGGGGAAAATACAGTGCCAGCCCCGCGAACGCGGATATAATTCTCGCCAGTCACGCGGTTCATCTTGTAATCAAAGAGACATATCTGTGCGATATCGCTATTCCTGGCAGAATTACTTTTTTACATGATAGCATTAAATTTAATTTCCGCCCGGACGCGCAAGATGAACAATTGGATTCAACCCTCAACTGTCTTTTAGAAAAAGATTTCCGTATTACCGGTAAATTCGGTTTTAAAGGGGATTTAAATTCAGAAGGTAATGCAGACAAGCTAAAAAGGGAACTGAGGGGTAATGTTGAGTTTCATTCCAAAGACGGTGTTATTCAAAGAGCACCCCTTTTAGTAAAAATATTCGCTGTTTTAAACGTAACGGAACTATTAAGGGGCAAATTACCGGATTTCACGACTGAAGGATTTAAGTATAACTCTATAAACATTAAAGGCAATATTGATAAGGGAGTATTTGTTATACAGGAAGCCGTGGTTGACGGAACTACAATGCAACTGGTAGGGCAGGGTGAAGTTGATCTTGTCACGGATCAGATAAAACTTACGGTTTTGGTCGCGCCTTTTAAAACCATAGATTTTCTGGTGAGTAAAATTCCGGGCGTGAGATATATCTTAGGGGGAACTCTTATTTCCATTCCATTGAGAGTTACCGGCGATCTGAATGATCCCAGTATTGTTGTTATGTCGCCAACGGCCATAGGATCAGGCCTAATCGGCATGATGAAAAGAACCCTCAATTTGCCGGTAAAAATTATTGAGCCGATAATGCCGAAAGAACAACAATAATATACTGATATTATTATATATTTTCCATAAGTATTAAAGTATTACATGATGTTATAATTATGATTTTAGGCACATAAATTATAAAAAAATCTTGAGTGAAGATATGCGCCGCGCTTACTTTATAATATGTTTCGCAATCATTTTGTTCCTTTCATGTTCGTCAACTCATAAGGAGCAGGATGATAAAATATCGGCAATTAATAATTTTTACAAAGCGGTTTTGGCAATGAAAAATGACGGTATTCCCGAAAAAACGGATATAGAAAAATTATCTCCCCTTATCTCCATATCATTTAAGAGTCTATTGCAGGAAGCAAGAAAAGCGGAAGATCGGTATTACCATAAAAAAAAAGGAGAAGTGCCGCCGCTGATTGAGGGAAGTTTGTTTTATTCTCTTTTTGAAGGAGCGGATAAAGTCACCTCCGTTACGCAAGAAATAAATACGGACAAGATATCTTACTTGATTGAGCTCGAATATCGTGATCGCTATGGGAAAAAAGAAAAAATTAGATGGCAGGACAGAGCTGTTCTTGTTATGGAAAACAACAGATGGGTAGTAAATGACCTGGAGCGGCTTGGTAAATGGCCGTTCGGAGCCAAAGGGAAGCTATCTGATACATTAAAAAATGTTATAGAAGCGAAAACTGATTAAAATAGAAAAATATTATTATGAGGAGAGTTTAATATGAAAAAAGTATTTATAGCTGTTTTACTTTGTTTGGTTTTTAGTTTTAACAGTTTTGCCGAACAATTGCCCACGGAAGAATCTTTGATCGCGGTATGGGAAGAAATACAAAAAAATGATCCCAACAACATCATGTTCGAAGAAATCAAAGATAAAGAATACAAAATCAACAACAAAAAAATACCTTTTGAAGGTATCTTAAAAATCAAAGATGTAATTGTGGACGAAACAATGCCGATTGGTCAAAATGATTATGTTATGGGAACAGTAGACGTAGAACTTGTCGGCGTTTCCCAGGAATTTATCAATAAAAATGCCAGAAGATATTATAACTGGGCAAGAAATAATAATCTTTACTATGATATAGGTGCGAAAAAATGGATTAACATGCAGGAGTTTCAAAAATTATTAACAGAAAAACAAGATAAAATGTTTGGGATTTTTTCTTTTGTTTCAAACTATTTTTATATCATGCTTCTTATTATTTTAATAGTATTCCTAGTTTATTTTTCCAGAAAGCAAAAAAAAATAATCATCAAATCTCTGGATCAACAGGCACAGGCCATGACGCGTATGAAAAAAGCTTTGGAATTAAGTGAGAAGTCTGTGGAGCTGAACCAGGAGACCAACGAAATATTAAAAGACATTTTAGATGAACTAAAAAAATCCAAATGAAGAAAATAATTCTTGTTTGCTTTTGTCTGGCAGTTTTAATTGCTCCGGCTGTTGTATTCGCCCAGGTTCCGCAAAGCGTGAGATCAAAAGAGGCGATAAAGCGCGTAAAACCTCATTTGACACAAGAATTACAGGAAAACGGGTTTCAATACGGTTCGCCTGTTTTTATCAGAATATTTAAGCAGTCAAATGCGTTGGAAGTTTGGGTGAAAAAAGGAAAAAATTTTGAATTGTTTAATAATTACTGGATTTGCACGTATGGTTTTAGAGGATTGGGACCGAAGGAGAAACAGGGTGACGGAAAAGCACCGGAAGGATTTTATAGCATATATCCAAAATCATTAAACCCTTCCAGTAATTATCATCTTGCTTTCAATCTAGGTTATCCCAACGAATACGATCGGGCGCACAAAAGAACGGGCAGCGCGCTGATGATTCATGGTGATTGTGTTTCCATAGGTTGTTACGCGATGACGGACAAAACAATAGAAGAACTATACGCTTTGGCAGACGGCGCGTTCAGAAACGGGCAAAAAGCAATAAGCGTGCATATATTTCCTTTTAGAATGACCGAGGAACACATGAATAGATATGCTGATTCAAAAAATATCAATTTTTGGAGAAATCTAAAAGAGGGGCACGATTATTTTGAAAAAGCGAAAAACCCGCCGCGTGTCAGCGTGATTAACAAAAAATATACGTTTAATTGAGAATAAGAGAAACAAAATGAAAATAGATCAAATTAATGTTTTGAAAATAATATCACGAGCATCCTTTGGTTTGTTTATTTCAGTTTTAGTCAGCGCGTTATTTATTCCACCGAAATATGAGCTTTTAACATTATTATTTTGCGCCGCGGTAATATTTGAGATTTTATATCAGTCATTATCTGGCGTAAAAGAAGCAAAAGCAATAAAGCTAAAAAAAGAAAATTATTCAAAATTACCGGCAGGGTTTTATAGAATAACGGATAAAAATTCAGGAGAATGTTTTGGTGAGCTTTCCGCTGAAAATGTTGATTTTTTAAGAATGAAGTTTATCGAACAGGGAATGGAGGATAATGATTTTTATTTTATGCGGGAGACGCTCGAACTATTCATTGAAGAAGAAAAGCCCAATAAGGAACTAGTGGGTTTTCTTGAAAATGCGCTAAAAGGCAAAGATGAAATAGAATTGAACTGGAAGAAAGATTAATAAATTAAATCATCAAGAGCATAAGTCATATTTATGATTAAAATTGATGTTGAAAAATGTATCGGCTGTGGAACTTGCGCGGCGGACTGCCCTTTTGCTTCCATCAAAATTATTGAAGGCAAGGCCTCGGCCGGGAAATGGTGTATGGAATGTGGCCATTGCACCGCTGTATGCCCGCAAAAAGCTATAACCTTGCTGGGCGATTATGACGCTGCGGAAATCATGGAATGTGACGAACCGAAAAAGTTTAAAATAGCGCCTGAGAATTTATTGAATTTTGTTAAATTCCGCCGCAGCGTGCGTCAATTCACGGACGAGCCGGTAAGCGATGATGATATCGCCAGAATAGTGGAAATGGGTCGCTATACTCAAACCGGCGCCAATATGCAGGGTTTACGTTATGTAATTCTCACCAAAGAAACTCTCAGGGAAATAACGCCCATTGCTTTAAAAACATTGGCGGAGCTTGATATATCCCAAGTTGATAAAAAATTAATGCGCGTGCCTTATCAATATCTGGATTTTCAAGCAACATGGAAACTGTGGTATCAGGTATATCAGAAAAACAAGCGCGATCTTTTATTTCACGGCGCGCCGCATGCCTTATTAGTTGTAAGCCGTGCCTGCAATGAGGTCGATGGCTGTTTCAATATCGGGCATCTGGAGCTGATGATTAACGCGCTGGGTCTGGGCGCCTGTTTGATGGGTTTTGGCACTTTCGCGTTTGCCATGTCGGAAGAATTAAAAAAGAGACTAGGACTGAAAGAGGGCGAAGCCGTAATCTTTTCCCTGGTTTTTGGGCATCCCAAGGTTAAATACCTGAGAACCGTCAACCGTAAAAAAATAAGATATGAAAAAATTTGATTTCATAATAGGGGATTCATTTAAATGGATTCTTTGATATTCGCAATTGATCCGACGTATTTTTACGCCTATTTCGGTATTTTTTCACTCATTGGCGTGGCGGCGGGGCTGATACTTTATTTTATTCTACGAAAAAAGCCATCTGCCACTGCGCAATACGGCGGCACTGTCGCTCCTGTTTCCAATTTTGTGCCTATGCTTGCCGCGATTTGTGTGACAATCGCTATAGTTCTTTATGCCTACCGGGACACTTGGGTGCATTTTTATAGCGTAAGCATTAACGATGACCGGCTTTACCTTGGTTACTATTTTCCCCAGCGTGCGGTGGAGGTAGCGGATATTAAAAATCTGGTGATTTTCAGCGAAAAAGCGGCTCTGAAAGACGAAAAATATAGAATCATGATAAAAACTCCCGGTCAGGGCGAGTATTTAAGCCAGGTTATGGAGCTTGATTTGTTGAAAATAAACCTTGAAAAATTAGAAAAGTCGGTCAATAAGAAACATTAAGAAAGATAATCATTATTGGCAAAAGAAGCAGATATAACTATCTGGAAACAATAATATAATCAAACACTTAAAAAATCAAAAAAAGACAGGAGGTGAAAAAATGGCCGAAAATGAATTTGACGCTACACAGTATTATGAAGTGAAAAAAGGAGATACCCTCTGGAAAATCGCGGAAAACTTTTACGGCGATGGTAAACTCTATAAAAAAATATTCGAAGCGAATACGGATATATTAAAAGACCCGGATAAAATTCAGATTGGTCAGAAACTGAGAATTCCGTAAAAAAAGTGTTAACATCCACGGGTATTTTGGAGAAAGAATCTTAACCAATTACAAAAGAAAGAAAGGAAAATAGTTATGAAAAAATCAATCGTAAGTTTAGTGGTTATCCTTTTTGTTTGTTCCATGATGATTATTGCCTGCGGTAAGGGTAAAGAAGCGGCAGATTCAACAGTTGATGAAATCGCCGCGTCGGCGGGAGCGGAGTTAACTGCTAAATGGGAATCAATGAGCGCCGGAGTTCCTCAGATGATGAAAGCACTGCAAAGCAGAGTTGATATTCTTTCTCAGTCCCCCAAACTTCCCGCAAGTATTTCCGCGGAGGCGTTTAACGGTGTAAAAGGCGGCCTTGGCATGGCTAAAGATGAATGGGCAAAAGCGGAAGAAAGCTTTAAGGCCGGAAACGTCGCCGATGCCGTAACTGTGGGAACAGCGGCAAAGGATAAACTTGTTAGTGCGATGGAAACTCTGGGCATGACCGTACCCGCTGGTATGAAATAATAAAAAAGTTCAAATTTAAGTCAAATAGAGGCGTATTCCGCAATATTGTGGCGGGATACGCCTTAAATTAATAATTCTAAAACCGGCTTGAAATAATTCCACGCGCTGAAACGCAGTGATGACTTATACGGCGATACCGGCAAAAAAAAGCAAGAGCAAAGATAAAAGTAAAAAAGATAAAGGCAAGAATTAATAATTACCAAGGCGAATACAGATATAAATACTTTTATAAAAAAATTAGTGCAATAGCTGTTCATTGAGTATCGTTCGTTTGAATATATTTATAATTTGACGGAGATTATATGAAAAGCAAGAAGAAATCAGATTTTGAAACCAGATTACAAGCAATTGAGAATTATATAAGCATGATTAAATATGCTTTAATTATAATTGGTTTTTGCTTAATAGCTTTTTTAGGTTGGCAATCATATTTTGATATTCCACGAGAAATTAACAAGGCTCTAAAAGACGAAGCAATTACAAAAATGAATCAGCAAGCAAAAAAACAATTAGACGAGGTAAAATTAATAGTTGAGGAATTAGAAAAGCAAAAACAAAAGGCAGATAAAATTACCATGTCTTTGGATAAAAAATCTTTAGAACGAATTGAAAGTAATGTAGTTGACTTAGAAAAAAAGGTTTCAGGTAGATTTTTAAGAGTTTATAATCAATGTGACAATGAGATAAAATTAATCGTGAAATATAAAATGCCTTACGGTGATGAAAGAACATTAGGCTGGTGGACTTTAAAATCAAAAACTGGAAACTATTTATCTGAAGATGATAAGCGAATATTATTAAATAGCGACGAAATTTATATATATGCGGAAACGACGAAAGAACCAAAAAAATACTGGAAAGGTGATATTGCAGGTGAGTTCAAAGGAACTACTTTTGCCTTTAAAAAATTAAAGGCAAAAAAAAATAAAAATGACTATGAACTATTTCTTCAATGCATTGATTAGAATATTTTAAACGATTGTTATATGTAATACATTAGCCTGTATAGATAATATTTACTATTCAAGTATCTTAGAATTAGCGTCTTCTTCATCAATCCCCAATTTCTGAATCCGTTCAATTTCGTTTAGTTTCATTTTAATAACAATAATTAAAAAAATGATAGCCAGCCAGAAGAGGGCGAGGCTTCCGTAAACAGTGTATGCCTCGACTGGTGTTGTCGGGAAGACAGGGATTTTTTCTTCGGCAAAGGCAAAAGAGGGGAGGGTGAGGAATAATAAAAACATTAGATAAAAAATCCTGGATTCCCCCGGCATACGCCGGGCAAGCGCTTTAAAGTTTATCCCGCGTATGCGGGACGGGAATGACAAAGTGATGTTTTGGAATGACAAAAATAGAGATTGCTTCGCTGCGCTCGCAATGACAACGTGGGAGAATGACAAGCTAAGATTTCTCACGTGCGTTCGAAATGACAAAATGGTATTCATAAGTACTCCTAACTCAAAAAGCCTCTAATAGTCATGGTTATAAAATAAATAAGGTAAATAACGGCAATAATCGTAAATAAATGGCTTTTCTGGCCTTTACTGGACTTTCTATCCAGAAACGGAATTAAAGAGAAAAACAAAATTCCGATGGTTACGCAGATGATGGCAATTGTTTCGCCATTGAAGCCGTAAATCGTGCCGGGGAAAAGTTCAAGCGTCTCCATCATAAAAAGAAAATACCATTCAGGCTTGATTCCTTCCGGCGGCGGAGCCAACGCATCTGCCTTTTGGCCTATCTCCGGCGGGAGCATTACCGCCAATGTCGCCACAACACCCAGCACCACCAGCCAAATCATAATGTCTTTATAAAAAACATTGGGGAAAAAAGGTTCGCCAGTCTTTTGTTTATTTTCCACAGACACAGGCACGCTCATGCCGTGATACTGCACCAAAAGAACATGCAGGCCGATCAACATCAGCGATAAAACCGGCAGAATGGAAACATGAAAAGCGTAAAAGCGGATGAGGGTATCGCCGGTAACATCCGTGCCGCCGCGCAAAAATATTTTAATGAAACTGCCGATAACAGGCAGATTGCCCGCGCCGCCGGTTGCCACACGCACTGCGGCAAAGGCGCGCTCATCCCAAAGCATCAGATAACCGGAGAGGCCAAAGAAAATGGAAATGACCAGCAGGATAAAACCGGTTATCCAGACAAATTCCCTGGGTTTACGGTAGGATTTAACCAGTAATGTGCCGAAAAGATGGATAAAAACAAAAACAATGCAAAGCTGCGCGCCCCAGTGATGAAAAGAGCGGAAAAACCAGCCCATATTGATTTTGGTGACAATATCGATAATGCCCTCATAAGCGTAATCAACATGCGGAACATAATAAAAAGCCAAAATCATCCCCGTGATAAACTGCAGAACAAAAAGGAAAAGGGTGATGCCGCCGGTATAATACAAAATATCGTAACGATGCCTGGGCACAAGTTTGCTTTTGGCAAGTTTTTTCAGTTCGTTAGTATCGTAGCGTTCTTCAAACCAGTTTCTAAACTTTGGCCAGATCAACTTTAGCTCCCTTCCTGGCGATGATTATTTTCTCGCCTGTTTCCAGTATTTCAAAGTTCTCCAGAGGTTTGGGAGGAGGTCCTTCGATGTTCACTCCCTGATCGTTAAACCAGCCCTGATGGCAGGCGCAGTAGAATTTTTTATCTTCCGGACGGTAAGCGACGTTGCATTCCATGTGGGTGCAGACGCCACGGAATGCGGCCATCGTTCCGTCTTCTCTTTTCAAAAACAGCCCCAAAACGCCGCCCCAGGCAAATGATTTGGCGGAATTAGGGGGAAGATTTCCAAATTCATTTTTATCAAGAACGACAAATTCCGGTTCTTTGCCCAGTGTTGGGAAGGCAAATTTCAAAACGGAATATATTGCTCCGGAAAAAAACGCTAAAATAGAACCGCCAAAGAGCGTATTGAGAAATTGTCTGCGTGTTATGAGGGAATATTTAAGCTTCATTTCTTGACGGCCCTCCAGATTTCTTTAGCTTTGTTTTTCAGAAGAGTTTTTCTTAAACCAACAATGCCATCGGTCGGCCGCACGTCTTTGGGGCAGGCTTCTATACAGCGGAAAACGGTATCGCAACCCCAGACGCCATCTTCACTGTTAAAAGCTTCCAGTGATTCAGCGGAACGTTCATCGCGGGAATCAAGCGAAAATCTCTGAAGCTTGGCCATGGCCGCGGGCCCGGCGTAATTGCCGTCTCTGTTTAAAACCGGGCAGGCGCCGTAACAGCAGGCGCAAAGAATGCAATTGACGAACTGATCAATTTTTTTTCTGTCCTTTTGACTTTGATGAATCTCTTTTTCCGGCTCTGAACTTTTGCGGATGAGATACGGCTGTATCTTTTCATACATCTGCCAGAAAGGAGTCATATCCACGACAAGGTCTTTGATGACTTCAAAATTAGGCAGAGGCTCCAGAATTATCGTATCCGTTTCAAAAATAGCAACCTGCGTGCGGCAGGCGAGATCGATTTTGCCGTTGATGACCATAGCGCACGAGCCGCAAATTGCGGAACGACACGATGACCTAAACGATAAAGTGCCGTCAATTTCATCCCGTATGCGCAAAAGCATGGCCAAAACAGTCAGGCCGGGTATAACTTTAATTTTATATGACGCGAAATAAGGTTCTTTTTCCGGTTCTTTAGCGTCATAACGCAAAATTTTGAAGGTATAGGTATCGCTAATCAATATTTTCTCTCCATTGGTTTATAGTTGGTAATTTTAACTTCTTTATAAGAAACAAGCGGATCTCTTTTTTTACCCAACTTGTAGATGGTATGTTTGAGCCATTTTTTGTCGTTTCTTTTTGGGAAGTCGCGCCGGAAATGAGCGCCGCGGCTCTCTTCACGCAGGAACGCGCCGAGGACAATTGTATGCGCGACTTCCAGCATATATTCGAGCTCTATGGCATTATGTAGTTCGTAATTCATATGCGGATCCGCCGAGGAAACACTAACGTTTTTATATCTTTCTTTAATCTTTTTGACCTCATCCAACGCTTGAGCAATTTCCTTTTTTGTACGAAAAACACCGACTTTTTCACTCATTACAGCGCCTAAATCAGCCGCGAGCTTGTAGGGTCGTTCTCCACCGGCCTGAGTTAGGCTGTTAATCTTTTTTTCGACTTGTGTTTTCAAAGATAGCAACGGTTTTTCTTTAGGTTTGAGCTTATCTTTTGGAAGATCTTCTTCAATCGCCTTGGCCGCGAATTTTCCGAAGACAATAGTATCGAGCAGGGAATTGCCTCCAAGACGATTAGCGCCATGCACACTGACGCAGGCGCATTCGCCTGCGGCATAAAACCCTTTGATTGGCGAGGCACCTTTTTCGTTAACATCAATGCCGCCCATGGAATAATGCTGCGAAGGCATTATGGGAATAGGTTTTTTAACCGGATCAATGCCGATAAAATCCATACAAATACTGCGGATGCCCGGTAGACGTTCAAGTATTTTCTTTTTGCCCAGATGACGCAAATCTAGTTGCATATAAGTGCCCAGAGGATGTTCAAAACCTCGGCCTTCTTCAATCTCCGTCATGATACAGCGAGAAACAATGTCACGCGGAGCCAGTTCCATGGCCGTGGGCGCGTATTTCTGCATGAACCTTTCGCCCTTATTATTTAAAAGGTATCCGCCTTCGCCTCGGCAGCCTTCGGTCATCAGAATATTCGTGCCGATAAGCGTAGTCGGGTGAAACTGGACAAACTCCATATCTTTAAGCGGCACACCGGCTTTATAAGCCATGCCGATGCCGCTGCCCGTGTTAATCAGCGCGTTGGTGGAATTGCGATAGACTCTGCCGTAACCGCCGGTGCCGAATACCGTAACCTGGGCGCGTACAGGGAAAAGCTGGCCTGATTTAATATCAAGAACAATGACTCCATGGCACTGGCCGTCTTCCACGCAAAGAGAGGTGACAAACCATTC
>JAFGKC010000120.1 GCA_016928765.1 Syntrophaceae bacterium | reverse complement strand
GCGTTAAAGAACAGAAGTCCCTGGGCCTTTGAAAATGCCGGGGTTGTCCCCTAACCAAACTGTCCGTTTTTCTGGGGGAAGATCAGCCAACGTCTAAGATAGCCCCACCATCGTGCATTAGCTTTTCTATTAATATAGTTATTTTCTTTCTCTCTCTCAAAAGTGTATCGCTAGGATTATTTGATTGATTTAAATACAATTCAGAATTTATATTAACATAATAATTTTTCAATATTTCAGGTTTTAAAATATGTGATGCAAAATAATGGTTACAGTGTTTACAGTTTAGAAGTTTGATATCAGGTACATTAGTTATCGAATTCAGTTCTATTACTTTATTGCTTCTATATTTAATGTCAAATTTTACATCATGCAGAGCTTTCTTGCCACAGACAGGACAAGCATTAAGCTCAATGAAAAATATTTTTTTATCAGTATATTTATTGTTTGTAGTCATTGTGAATATACTTAAATTGATTGTTGTGCGCTATGATTTGCTTCACCATTATTTTCAAAAACGTTCTATATTTTTCTCATAGTTATACGCATGGTTATAATCAGATATGATGCCGAACAGCCAAATCCGAGAATCGTGGCAAGTACCACTTGCTGAATATCAAGCCTATCAAATAATATAACAATAACCATTACAAATAAAAAATTAATACTTGATTGAATTACATGTGCAACAAGACAAGAATTAACTTTATTGACACCCATAAGAGTGTAATATGCTGGTACGCCAAGAAGGCTTAAAAATGAGCCCACAAGCATCAGTTGAAAAGCACCGGGCATAGTCGAAACATATTTTTCGCCGAACCACATCTGAAATATAAAAGGTGCAAGTAACAACAACAATCCATAAATTGGTGTGCTATATTTAAAAATAAATTTCATAGCTCTTTCATACAACCTTAGTATTTGTTCTTGCGCGTTAGAAGTAACTTGAGAACTGATACGGCTTATTTCGGGCAATAAGGCGCGTAACCCAGCTTCAATTAGCGAGCGGACATACATACTGCCTGTGAAGGCAATCTCATAAACTGGCAATGTGGAAACACCAGCATATCGAGATAGCATCAACTTATTGAAAGGATTTAAAAGCATGCTAATTAGCGTACCAGAAAAAACTGTACCGCCGAATTGAAATAGCCGTTTAAGACTACTGCGATTAATATTGCCTATATCCCAAAGATGCAGATTTACGATTCTTCCTATACAAACAATAGTGAGTGTGTGAATAACAGCGCATGAAGCAAATCCTCCAATAAGCATGCTCTTTACACCTAATCCTAAAGCAAGAAGTATTCCTGATACGAGCACTTGAATGGCATGACTTAATGTTCGGATGTAATTTGCCAAATCCATACGCTCTAAGCCAGATAGTGCCGCTTCAAAAATCTGTATTATAAAGGTATAAATACACAATATGCCTATGTAAGGCAGTAGCCACAAAACAATTTGTCTGCTTTCTTCATTCAATCTGAATGCGTTAACAATAGGATTTTTAAAAATTAATAGAATTGCTAAAATTATCATCCCGCTGATAAAAAGCAGTGCTATGGCCGTTGTTATATAACGTTGCACACCCAGAATATCCTTGCGTCCATATTCTTCAGCAACAAGTTTCATAACCGCGGTTCCTATGCCTAGATTTCCAAGTGCCGCGAAGGATAATACTGTGGTCAAAACTAACCATACTCCATATTTTTCATAACCCAAAAAATGCAAATAAATTGGATAAGCTATCACCATAACAATAATATTAATAATTGTCGTGGCAGAGCCGGAAAGCATATTAATCCGGAGCTGGGAGGAAAAGAGTTTTTTAAACATTATTTAGGAGTTTCGGCAGACATTACTTAAAATTTCTAATTATTCCTTCTGGCAAATAAAAAAGGATGGGGGACATTATTGCTTTTCGTAACAAAGACACTCAATTCAATGTCTTTGAAATTGTATTTTGGCATATATTCATAAAAATATTCCAGGGGATACATAAGCTGGCGCATTATCGGTTTGCGATGCCCATACTGCATTAGCAGTCTTTGATATTTAGCACGAACATTAGATATAGTATTTCGCGCCGCATAAATCATTTTAAAAATCCTATGTTGAGATGGCCATTTGTAAATTGGTAAATGTATCATGAGAGTTCCGCTTGGTTTCATTACTCTGGATATCTCAGCAAAATAACTTTCTGCAACTTGTAAAGAATCAAAATGTTGAAATACATGTGTAGAAAACACAGAATAAACAGATTGATCATGCAATGGAATATCAAAACCATTTGAAATGAAAAAAATAACTGACGAAGTAGAAATATTATTTTTTGCATATTCAATCATTTTATCTGATACATCAATAGCATGAACTGAATTAAAGTATGACGCAAGTTGCATCGTAATTCGTCCAGCGCCACAGCCAATTTCCAGGCAGCTCTCTTTGTTGACGCCGTACTTTTCCCAATGCCTCAAAAAATCTCTCCAATCTTTCTCGCCAAGTTGATAGAAATCTCGATCCGTCCATGGATTAGAGCCGTTTTTTTCTCTATTTTTCCAAGACGCTACACCAAACAGCGGATCTATTTCACCCCATTTCTTCCATTCCTTGTTTGAATCTATTTTTTTCATAGCACTCCTCATTTATAGTCTATACCAAACTCAGCCAGCGCTGGACATGAATTTTAGTTTTAAATACCATTCTACCGTCCGTTTTATTCCCTCGGTAAAATCAACATTCACTTCGTAGTTCAATAGTTCGTGGGCCAGCGAAATATCTGCCAGTGAATTTTTGACATCGCCCTTGCGGGCGGGGGCGAAGAGAGGCTCAACGCAAATAGATGGTTTAGATGCGTTAGCTAATTGGAGGATTGGCTTTCCACCCCCGGCGCTTTGCGCCACCCCTCCGGCATGCGCCCGACTCCGCGCCAGCGGGGGACAGTTTAGACCACCTCCGTCTGAAGTGGAATTCGGACTGCTCGGGGAGCCGTCTCGCAATTACCTTTTCTCCTCCCCCTACACCCCCTCCATAGGGGGACAATAAGGAGATTATTCCGCGAATTCGCCGGTGTCGATCCATTCTTTTTTCAGAATGGTCCAGAAATCTTCGGCTAAACCCCTACTCACGTATTGATAAGGCAGCCAGCCGTAACCGTCTTCTCCCCAGCTTTCACCCCACGAGTTCCTTATCAAAAGTGCTCCAGTTGTTTCAGACTGATTGTTTTTGTTTTTGATTTTTATTTTGTCACTATACCCGATAGCCACAACAGCATGCCCGCCTTCAAGCTTTTCTTTCTTGGCCGGATATGGAATGCGCCCTGTTTTCTCCGCCTGGTCAATTGAATTGTAAACGGTAAAACCAAACATGGCGGGATGCCCCTTTGCCAGATAAGTTTTTAGCTGGGTAAGCAGTTTTGCCGGTTTTGTGTCCGGCGGATCGTGCCGGAAGTATTTGATAGTTTGAAAATTAGCCGCAAAAGCGTATTGAAAGGCGCTTGGCTCTAAATCAAATGCCTTCTCATCGTCTGTATAAGGCCAGTATTCTTCCGGCGGCACACCAAAAAGAACCATGGCGCCAATTGTTGTGCGCAAATAGCCGCCGGTATCGCCCTTTACCTTCATCAAATTACGCGTAGTCTTGTAAAGAAAAAGCCGCGAGGCGTCTGTATATTTTTCGAATGCCCTGCGTTCATAATATTCGATAATGCCAACTCCCGCGTTTGCCGTGCATGAACCTAAATTAGCCTGATCCTCCACCGGCGAACACCACGGCCTCAGGTCAACAGAGGTGGGCAAATTGCTTTCTGTTACTTTTTTGCCGCTTTTTTTGGTTTTTGATTTTAGTATTGATTTAATTTCTTCGGTTTCTTCCGTATAGTCCCGAAAATCAGGATAATCAGGAAGCCAACCCATAGCTCGTTTAATCATATGAACCTCCGAATTAGATATTTAGATGCTTTAGAAGCGTTAGAGGATTTCATAAGTACCTCTTAGAATCGTGAAAAGTGAAGGGTGAATAGTGAAAAAATAAGTAATTAAGTTTTAAGATTTAAGTATTAAGTAAAAAAACCGCCACTGTCATTCCCCGGCTTGACCGGGGAATCCAGGAAAATAAAGATTGCCGCGTCGCGCAATGCGCTTCTCGCAATGACCTTTTCTCCTCCCCCTACGCCCCCTCCAGAGGGGGACAAAATTAAGTGCATTTCAAAACCATGAAATGTGAATGGTGAAAAATCCACTGTCATTGCGAGCGAAGCGAAGCAATCTCTGAGATGGCTTCGTCGCAATGCTCCTCGCCATGACAACGGGCTTATCCTTCGCGATGACAATTTCTCCTCTATGCTTTGACAACATTGGGCAGTGGTTGGCGGTAAACACCGCGGGTATCAACAATCAACTTCGCGTGTTTGGCAATACGCTTATAATCAACATCTGTATGATCGGTAATTATTAGTATGGCGTCTTTGGCGGCGATTGTTTTGGCCGTCAGGGTCTGGGATTTCAGTGCCGGTGCGTCAGGCCACTGCCGTGTGAGTTTGATGACCGGGACAAACGGATCGTGATAGGTAACATTGGCGCCTAATTCGATGAGACTTGCCATAATTTTATACGCTGGACTTTCTCTATCATCATTTATATCTTTCTTGTAGGCAAGCCCGATCACCATCACGTTACTGCCTTTGACCGATTTGCCATGAGCGTTAAGCGCCTGCTGAAGTTTATCAATTACATATTGGGGCATGCGGCGGTTAATCTCCCCTGCCAGCTCAATAAACTTTGTTTCCATTCCGCATTCACGCGCTTTCCACGAAAGGTAAAAAGGATCAAGCGGTATACAATGCCCGCCCCAGCCCGGGCCGGGATTAAAACGCATAAATCCAAAAGGCTTGGTGGAAGCCGCGTCTAAAACCTCCCAAATATCGATATTCATACGTTCATATATTACTTTAAGTTCATTCACTAACGCTATGTTTACAGCACGGAATATATTTTCAGTAAGTTTTACGGCTTCCGCTGTGCGGGCGCTGGAAACCCTTATTGTTCTATTAATAACTTTGTCATAAACCGCCTGCGCCAAATCGCCGCTTGCTTTGTCAAAACCACCTATTACTTTTGGGATATTATCGGTGGAATACTTTTTATTGCCCGGGTCTTCACGCTCGGGCGAAAAAGCCAGATAGAAATCACGCCCGCAGACAAGGCCTGTTTCTTCTAAAATCCCCTTCATAAGTTCTTCTGTTGTTCCCGGATAAGTGGTAGATTCCAATACAACAAGCTGTCCTTTGCGCAAACGTTTTTTGATCTGTTCGGCAGTATTGATGATGTAATGCATATCCGGATCGCGCTGGGCGTTAAGCGGAGTGGGAACACAAATTATTATTATATCCGGTTCATTAAGGCGCGAAAAATCTGATGTGGCCATAAGCTTTTTTGCTTTTACCACCCTGGATATTCTCTTGGAATCTAAATGAGAGATATAACATTCTCCCCTGTTTATTTTTTGGGTTTTCTTCTCGTCAACATCAAACCCCAGCACTTTGAATTTGTTTTCCGCGTAAATAAGCGCCAAAGGCAAACCAACGTAGCCTAATCCGATTACGCCGATTAGCGCGTCGCCTTTTTTGATTTTTTTTAATAAGTTTTGTTTATGATTTTTCATGAATGCCTCGTAGGAAAGAATTAGTTTTAAGTTTTAAGAATCAAGTAGTTAAGTATTATCTTAGATGCGTTAGATGGTTGGAAGCTTAGAGCGTTAGAAGCTTTCATAAGTACCTCTTAGAATCGTGAAAAGTGAATGGTGAAGTAAAAAAACCACCTCTGTCATTCCCCGGCGTGACCGGAGAATCCAGGAAAAAAAGATTGCCACGAAGGCTGAGAGCCGTCTCGCAATGACATTTTCTCCTCCCCCTACGCCCCCTCCAGAGGGGGATATAATTAAGTTTTAAAAGTTAAGTAACCTCTTAGATGCGTTAGCTAATTGGAAGCTTTGAGCGTTAGAAGCTCTCATAAGTACCTTTTAAAAATTGTGAAGCGTGAAGGGGTTAATAAATATTACTTAAAGAGTTCATTAATAAGTTCTTGTTTTGATATTTTTAGATATTCGGCAATATCGTTCAAAATGTTATTTAATGTTCCTATTTTGATCGCTTGATGATCCGGTATTGTAATCTTATGTTCTGTCTGCTGATACGATGAAACTAATCTGATATGACTTCCCGATTCTCTTACAACTTTGTATTTATATATACTAAGGAGTTTTGACAATTCCCTGCCTGAAATATCCCTCGGTATTTTAGGCATAGGCGAATATCTCGTCATGAACTGTGTGTAGTCTTATTATCTTGGGAATATCTTCTTTTGTATCATAATGGCATTCAAGTGCATCTTTAATATTAGTTTTCAGTATATCGATGGTATCACCTTGGACAAAAATGGATTGCCCAAGTGCTTTTGCATTATATCCGCCCTCAGGATCTTCCTCTATTAAAAAAATCAACTCATTTGTAGCCATTAGTTATCTCCTCTTTTCCTTTGTCAATTAGGTTATCAAAATAGCTTCGAAGAGTAAAGAGTTAAGTAGTTAAGAAATAAGCATTAAAACCAAAGCTGTCATTGCGAGAAACGAAGTGACGAAGCAATCTCTTGCACATGAGATCGCCACGGGCTACGCCCTCGCGATGACTCACAGAGAGGGGTAAAACGTGAAATGTGAAAAGTGAATGGTGAAGTAAAAAAACCTCCACTGTCATTCCCCGGCGTGACCGGGGAATCCAGGAAAATAAAGATTGCCGCGTCGCGCAAGGCGCTCCTCGCAATGACATTTCTTCCTCCCCCTTCACCCCCGCCAGCGGGGGACGGAAACAGGAAACCCCGAAGTATGCTCGGGAATGCTTCGGTGGCAATCAAAGATTAGAATGTTAGAAGATTAGCAAAAATGATTAACAGTCATCCAACGCATCTAATTCCTCTAACGCCTCTAATTCTTCCAAAGCCTCTAACCCTCTTGTCTTCCCCCGTTATTCATCAGTAAATTGACCGCGTTTAGGGAGTGGGCGTCGGTGCCAAAATGTGTGTAAACATTTCTCTCTTTCAGAGAATCCGCTGTATTTTGAGCACGCTCGCCATACCAACCAATAAAACTGCCCAGATTGGCTTGAAAGACGCAACCGATGCTTTTTAAATAACTCAAAAGCGTGGTCTCTTTTGATTTCAAACCATCGTCCTTAAATATTAAACTTAACAAAGATTCCAATAATGATTTTTTGCGCTGTGATATATAAAACAATTTATTGCGCTCTGGATGCGCGATCATTGGAATAAATCCCTTCTGCTTTATGCGAAAACACGCATCTTTTGCGTATTTACGCGGAATATGATTGGGAATTTCCACTAAAATGTAATTTGTTTCACCCAACGTCATTGGATTGTTCAAATAATCAAAAAGAAATTCGTCCATATAATATTCACGGCCGGGAATAAGTTTTAACTGGATATTTTTCTCTTTTAATTTTTTCTGCAAATTATTAACAGATGCCATCACACTTTTATTATCAGCATCGTAACTGCCCTTTATCAGGTGCGGTGTGCAATAAACAGTGTCATAACCATTTTTTTGCAAAGCGACAGCCATCTCTATGGATTCTTCCATAGTCTCCGGACCATCATCAATATTAGGAAGTATGTGACAGTGGTAGTCGATCATTTAACGCGAAGCGTGAAAAGTAAAAAGTGAATAGTGAATGGTGAATTACCAGATGCTTTGGATGCTTTGGAAGAATTAGAGGCGTTAGAAATTTTGATGAATTGAATGCCTTAGAAGCTTTCATTTTTCTTCCTTATACTGGTAATTAGGCCGTTAATCATTTTTGCCAGTTCCTCTATGCGCATAAATAAACCTTCCGAAACATGCAAATATTGAAGTTCTTCACATATCAGTAAAACAGCTTCGGTCTCCGCCAAAGAACCCTTTGCAATGTTAAGAAAATTTATAAAATCTTTTGCCGTGCGCCTGTTCTTCCCTTCAGCTATATTTAAAGAAACAGAGACAATTGCTCTTTTAAGTTGTTGTTTAAGATTGTATTCTTCTGACTTAGGTAATTTCTCTGCTTCAGCGTAAATTTCTTTTATTAATAATACACTTTTTTGCCAAATTAACAGGTCTCTATATCGATTTCTTGCCATTTGTCACTAACCTAACCATCTAACCTTCTAAAGCATCTAAGCTTCTTATTTTGTGCTTAATACTTTTATTATTTTATTTTATTTTATTTTCTTTTTCCTTTTCTCTGGCAGGAGTTTGCTGATGATTGATGTTTTTGTTTTACCGTTGCCATTTTCATCAGAATAATATCCATAACCATAACCTTTACCGTAATAACTGCTGCCGTAATATTCGTAGGTCTCGTCCTTGCCCGTTTTATCGTTAAACACAATCCCCGCTACAGGGGCTTTAATTGTTGTTAACGTTTCACGCATACGCTGGGCTATCTTGACCGGCACCCTGCCCGCTTCCATAACCAAAACCACCAAATCACAAACCGATGTCAAAACCGGCGCGTCTGAAACAGCCATTACCGGCGGCGCGTCAATAACAATAAAATCATAATTTTTACGTTGCGTTATTATTAACTGCCGCATGGCTTCCGAACCCAAAAGCTCAGAAGGATTGGGCGGATTCGTCCCGGCACAAATCAAATCCAATCCGTCCACATCAGTATTATGCACCGCTTTGGCAAAAGTAATATCACCGGTAAGTATTTCGCTTAAACCAGGAGTTTTGCTGTAGCCTAATTTTTCATGCAAAGAAGATCGACGCAAATCACAATCGATAATAAGCACACTCGCTTTTGTCTGCGCGATTATATTTGCCAGGTTAGAGGAAATAACGCTTTTCCCTTCCTGCGGAAAACTGCTGGTTACCAAAATTATTTTATTTTCTTTGCTGATACCGGAAAAATGCAAACTTGTGCGCAAAGCGCGAAAAGCCTCGGCGCCGGCAGACTTTGGCTCGTGCTTTGTTATAATTATATTTTTAGGAACATTATCTTTTGATTCAGCGGTTGTAATGCGCGGAATAACCGCCAGCAATGGAAAGCCCATAACACGCTTGGCTTCGTCCGCGCTTTTGATAGTATCGTCAAGATATTCCTGTAGAAAAGACAGGCCAATGCCCAGCCCCATCGCCAGAAGCAGGCCCAAAAGCAGGTATTGCTTCTTTTTTGGCTTTACCGGTTTTTCTGGAGTGATGGCCGGGTCAACAATATTTATGTTGCTTAAGGTGGATGCCCTGGCAATGCGCGCCTCTTCATGCTTTTGCAGAAGGAATGTATAAATATCGGCATTGACTTTGGATATTCGGGTAAGCCTCGCTAAATCACGCTCTGCCTGCGGCATAGTACGAATATGACTTTCATAAGAAGCCAACTGC
>JAFGKC010000119.1 GCA_016928765.1 Syntrophaceae bacterium | reverse complement strand
GCAGTTGGTGTTTTCGCTCTTTACACTGTTTTGATGGCTCTTTTCACCAATCCGGTGATTGAAACCGTTAAAACGATCGTAAGCTAAAAACAATTATTAACCTGGCTTTCTTGATGTTTAAGAAAGCCAAGAAGAAAAAAGAAAAAGAAAAAGTACTTAAAAACACCAAAACATGATCTGCTCAAATATCAGCCCCCTTAAAGCGCCAGCTTTAAGGGGGCTTTTTAATTTGCAAAATCAATATAGACAAATATCTAAACGAGTATATAATACATTTAAAATATAGGTTAGCTGAAAAATTAAAATTCACCAAATTACGGGAGGAGCAAAATATGAAATCAAAGCAATTATTTATTTCGCTGCTCGTTGCCATTACCGCTGTTTTTTTATTCTTGGCATGTGCCGCTGATAACACCAAGCAATTGTTAGCGGAAAATTACCAAAAAATGACAAATGATGATCTCTTGCGTTACTATTATCGCCTGAACGATGAAATCGAAAGCCAGGAAAAACAATCCGGCCCACAGGTGGGGATTGGCATTGGGGGCTTTGGCCGTCACACGGGAGGAGGCGTGGGAGTTTCCAGCGGTGGTACGGGCTACACAGCCAAAGAATTAAGAGAAAGGCGCATCGATGTGCGGATGGAATTAAAGAAGCGCGGACTGACACCATAGTTAAATAATTATCATAAGTTGAAAACCGATATTAACCGATATTTTGTCTAACATAGTACTTTGGGATTATTAACCATAAACAATCAGCTAATATTGAATGACTATTACCAATGCCAAAAAAAAAGAGGCGGGATATTATACCCTGCCTCTTTTTTTTGGTGCGCCCAGGAGGATTCGAACCTCCGACATCCAGATTCGTAGTCTGGCGCTCTATCCAGCTGAGCCATGGGCGCGTATTAGTTCGGAATTTATTGAGGGAGCGGTATAACACATAATTTGCAAGGTGGCAAAGAAAAACAGACACTTCTGTGATGAATAAATTTACTTTAGACGCAATATCAATAATTATCTCGCAGATATACCTGTTTTGCTCCACGGATAGAGTTGGTTAAAATAACTTCATCCGCTTTTTGCAGATCACGCAAATACAGAACTTTTTCTACTGCTTTAGTTTTTTTCTTAAAAATCTGTCTTTGAATGCCATTGAGCAGACCGCAGGAAACAGGCGGCGTGTAATGCTTCCCCTTAATTCGCAAGAATATATTCGATATCGCCCCCTCGGTAATTTGCTTTTTTTCATTGCAAAATATCACGTCATAAAAACCGCGGGAAGAATACCTGGCATATTCGCGTTCATATAATTGACGAAATGTCGTTTTATGAAATAAAAAGGGATCGTCCGATCTTGTCGCGTACTCGGAAAAAGCTATATGGCGGACAGCCTTGGGGGCGGAAGGCAATTGCCGATGTTCAATTTTTATCCGGCCGCCGGAGCTCAAAACAAGCCGTAACCGTATTTTCCCTTTGAGTTTAATGGCATAACGCTTTAATTCAGCTTTAATCTTCATAGTATCGCACGGGATTAAAAAATATTGTGCCGAAGTTTTCAATCGAAAAAGATGCATATTAATATGGCGTATCTTGCCATCGGCGCACAGCATAGTCTCAATGAGCCCCAGCTTTGGCATAGACTTTTTCAAAAACTTATTTTTCATCCAGCATTCATAATATTCTTTTCTTGCCTGCGAATCGTAAACGATGCCGCTGCCCACACCCATGTGTCCTGAATATTTTTTATTGCCCGTCTTTGCGAGCTCTATGGTTCTTATGGCTACATTAAACACTGCTTCTCCTCGCGGCGAAAAATATCCTATCGCGCCCGTGTAGACACCGCGGGGCGTATTTTCCAGTGACCTTATAATTTTCATGCTTTGTATTTTAGGAGCGCCCGTGACCGAACCGCAAGGAAAGATATTTTTTATAACTTCGCTGGCGGATATATCCGGCCTGAGCGTACCAGACACCGTAGAAGTCATCTGAGATATTGTTTCGTAGGTTTCTACGGAATATAGTTCATCCACCTTAATTGTTCCGGGTATGCAGATTCGCCCCAGGTCGTTTCTGAGCAGATCGACAATCATAACATTTTCGCTCAGGTTTTTTTCGTCATGGGCAAGCCAGTCAGAAGGTGTATCCGCTGTTGCCGTGCCCTTCATGGGCTTAACCGTGATTTTATTATCGTCAATTCTGAAAAATAGTTCAGGAGAAAGAGATAATATAAATTTATTTTTGTGCCCAATCAGGGCGGAATACTGCACCTTCTGATTTTTCTTTAGCGCGCTGTAAAAACTAATTATATCTCCGTAAAAGTTAAAATAATACTTCAACGTGTAGTTTATCTGATATGTTTTACCCCAGCTGATAAGATACTTTATCTTTTCAATATTTGATTTATATTGATTATATTTTACAGACAAAGAAGGCGCCGATATATAATAAGGGCTTTTAACGTTGGAAAGAAATGGTTCATTTTTTACATGCGGCGCATCATATACGCCCAACCATAGTAACGGCACTTTTGATTTAGGGAAGTAAGAATGAAGAGTCTCTTCCAGAAGATATCCGGCCTCATACGAAATAAAACCAGCTACGAAATAATTATTGGCCAGAGCCTTTTCAACTTTATAAAGACATTTTTGTAAATCATCTTTATGGGTGGCAACAATAATATCAATGGGATTGACAAACAAAATATTTCGGTAATTATCTTTGTCTTTTTTTTCTGTTTCCAGAAGAACAAAGTTATCCCCTGCTGACATAAATATCCTGTGTCTTCCGATTAAAATCAAAAAGCTTGTTTAAATATGTTTCTAGAAAGATTAAAAAATGGCGGAGAGAGCGGGATTTGAACCCGCGGTACACCTTTAAGGGGCGTACAATCGCTTAGCAGGCGATCGCTTTCGACCACTC
>JAFGKC010000118.1 GCA_016928765.1 Syntrophaceae bacterium | reverse complement strand
CCTCATCAATAACATGATCGCGAAAACAGGTGAAAATATAGTTATTCGCAGGTTTGCCAGATTTCAGCTGGGTGAGGAAATAAAAAAATAAAGAAAATGCCCCAAAAAAAGAAAAAAATTCAATATAAAAGAATTCTGCTGAAATTAAGCGGTGAATCTCTTCTGGGTAAAAAAAAATTCGGTATTGATCCGGAAGCGGCAAGATTCATTGCCAAAGAAATTCAAGCCGTGTGCGCCCTGAAGGTGCAGGTAGGTATTGTTGTCGGCGGTGGAAACATATTTCGCGGCATCGAAGGAAGTTCAAACGGAATAGATAGAACTTCCGCCGATTATATGGGCATGCTGGCCACAGTAATTAATAGTTTGGCACTGCAAAGCGCTCTGGAAGAGCAGGGTTTGGCCACCAGAGTTCAGACATCAATTTCCATGCATGAAATTGCTGAGCCTTTTATTCAAAGAAGGGCGGTTCGTCATCTGGAGAAAGGCAGAATCGTAATTTTTGCCGGGGGAACCGGTAATCCGTATTTTACTACGGACACTGCCGCTTCGCTTCGGGCAATGGAAATTCGCGCCGATGTTATTATGAAAGCGACAAAAGTTGACGGGGTATACGACAGCGATCCCTTTAAAAACAAAGATGCGAAAAGATATGATAAAATTAGTTATATTGATGTGTTAACTAAAAACCTTAAAGTAATGGATGCGACTGCTATATCTTTGTGCCGTGATAATTTAATGCCGATTATTGTTTTTGATATGCAGAAAAAAAATAACATCAAAAAAGCTATATGCGGTAAAAAAATTGGAACATACGTGGGGGAATAATATGAAGGAAAGTATTTTTCAGAAGATGAAAGAAGAGATGGAAAAAACTATTGCTTCAATGGATAAATCTTTGGGTAGGGTAAGGACAGGCAGAGCTTCTATTTCATTACTTGACGGAATCAAAGTTGATTATTACGGGACGGCAACTCCGATAAATCAGGTAGCAACTCTATCAGTTCCGGAAAGCCGTTTAATTGTTATTTCTCCCTGGGACGCATCAGTTATTGGCGCGATAGAAAAAGCGATACAGAAATCTGATTTAGGATTAATGCCTGCTAATGATGGAAAAATAATTCGCCTTGCCATCCCGCAGTTAACAGAAGAAAGGCGAAAAGAACTGGTAAAAGTCGTGAAAAAAATGGCGGAAGAGGGAAAAATTAAACTACGGAATGTCAGAAGAGACGCGAATGAAGAACTAAAGAGCCTCAAGAAAAATAATAAGATGACTGAAGATGAGTTATTTTCCGCGCAGGAAGAAGTCCAGAAACTGACGGATCAAAATATTGAAAAAATAGATAAAATCACCGCGGTTAAAGAAAAAGAGATAATGGAGATTTAAAAAGCGGAGCTAATATCAATAAAGTGGGGAGTCAAAAGCTCCCCATTTGTTTTTATAGAGCATTAAACTGAATATTGTTTATAATTAATACAAGGATATTTAGTGAATAAAAGAGAATCAAGTAATTTACCTCAGCATATAGCAATAATAATGGATGGAAACGGACGCTGGGCGCGGAAACACGCGATCGGGCGCATCAGAGGACATAGAAAAGGAGCGCAGGCTGTGAGAGTCACCGTGCGCGCGTGCCGGGAAATAGGAATAAAATATTTAACGCTTTATGCCTTTTCCATGGAAAATTGGAATCGCCCGGGAGAAGAAGTGAAGGGGCTGATGTCATTGCTTGAAGAGTATCTCGATAAAGAAATAGATAAATTACATAAGCAGGGTATAAAATTAACCACTATTGGTGAGCTCGATCTTTTGGAAACGCGTGTGAAAGATAAGATAAGACGCGCTAAAGAACTTACCAAAAGCAATACAAAAATGACATTGAATATCGCCTTAAGTTATGGCGGCAGAGATGAAATTATCCATGCGGTTAAAAACATTATTCAGGATAGCAAAGTAAAGAAAATTGATATAAATAAAGAAACATTCAGACGTTATTTATATACAAATAATATGCCGGATCCGGATTTATTAATTCGCACCGGAGGGGAATACAGGATCAGTAATTTTTTACTCTGGCAGATAGCTTACTCGGAACTTTATTTTACAAAAGTACTTTGGCCGGATTTTACAAAAGAGCAGTTGCTTAAAGCTATTGCCAGTTATCAGAGGAGGGAAAGACGCTTTGGCATGACGGGAGAACAAATAAAAAATAATAAAAGAATATTTAAATGATTATATAGGAATATTTATTATGGATAATACTCTGGTTAAAAGATGGATCACAGGTATCGTATTATTGATCGCGATACTTGCGATTATTTTTTTGACTTCGGCGGAAGTATTATCAGTGGCCATTATTCTGGTTATTCATGGGGGCGTCTGGGAATTCAATAAGATCGTTTTCGGGAATGGTTTTCTTAAGGAAAAAATCGAAATATTTATTTTCGCGTTGTTGATCCCCTTGGCATTTATGCTTGGGGACTTTCAAGTTTTAACGGCGCTGCTTGCTTTGTGCATGGTTATAGTTTTTATATTGTATCTCTGGAACGTTAATGAAAATAATTTTGATGTTATGTCCGTGGCAAAAGTTATCTTCGGGATAATATATATACCATTTTTAATGTCCCATTTTATATTATTGAGAAAATTGCCGGCTGGTGAATTTTGGGTCCTCCTTGTTCTGATTATCGCTCTAGTTGGAGATACGGCGGCATTATATATAGGAAAGTATTTCGGCAGAAGAAAGCTCAACGCCTTAATCAGTCCGGCAAAAACAGTAGAAGGGACAGTGGCGCTGGTGTTGGGAAGTACTTTGGCTTCTTCAATATACGCGTATTTCTTTCTGAAAAATGTTCCCTTGATACACGTTGTAATAATAGCATTTTTGGCTAGTATTATTGGTCAGCTGGGAGATCTTTGCGAATCAGCGATTAAAAGAAATTATGGACAAAAAGACGCGAGTTCATTATTGCCCGGTCATGGAGGTCTGCTAGACAGAATGGATTGTCTTATGTTTATAGCACCATTTGTTTATTATTATAAAATATTTGTAATTGGATAAATGAAAAAAATAACTCTTTTAGGTTCAACCGGTTCAATTGGAATAAGCGCCCTGGATATAATTGAAAAAAATCCTGAGCGTTTTTGTGTCGTCGCGCTTGCCGCGGGAGAAAATACAGAACTGTTAAAAAAACAGATGGAAAAATTTCATCCGCAGATTATTTACGTAAAAACAAAAGAAAAAGCCGCTATTTTAAAATCAAGTTTAAAAAGTAACAGCAATATTGAAGTATTATATGGAAAAGAAGGAATTAAAGAAGTCGCGTCTTTTCCCGAAGCGGATATCGTAATTTCCGCGATATCCGGAGCCGCCGGATTAATGCCGACTTTGGCGGCCATTGAAGCGGGCAAAGACATAGCTTTAGCCAATAAAGAGACAATGGTTATCGCGGGAGAAATTGTCACGAGAGTAGCAAAGAAAAAAGGCGTTAAAATTCTGCCTGTGGACAGCGAGCACAGCGCTATATTTCAGTGTCTCGAGGGGCAGAAGATGGATTTTCTAAAAAAAATAATTCTAACCGCGTCCGGCGGGCCTTTTCGTAAGATGACAAAAAAACAGTTACAAAGCGTTAAACCAAAACATGCTTTGAAGCATCCTAATTGGAAAATGGGTAAAAAGATAACCATTGATTCGTCGTCTTTAATGAATAAGGGACTGGAAGTAATCGAAGCAAAATGGTTATTTGATGTTCAAATCAGTCAAATTGATGTGCTTATACACCCCCAAAGCATTGTGCATTCCATGGTTGAATTTATTGATGGAAGTATCTTGGCACAAATGGGAATACCTGATATGAGAATACCCATTGCTTACGCCTTGAGTTATCCGGAAAGAATTAAAATCGACTTGCCGCCCTTAAACTTGATTAAAGACGGCAAAATGGAATTTATGAAACCGGATACGAAAATGTTTCCCTGCCTGAAACTGGCCTATGACGCCGGAATCGCGGGAGGGACAAATCCGGCGGTTTTAAACGCGGCAAATGAAGTCGCGGTGGAAGAATTTATTAACGGGAAAATAAAATTTATAAATATACCGAAAATTATCGAAAAGGTGCTATCGTTACACGATGCCGTAAATGATCCTTCGCTTGAAGAAATTATACAAGCTGATAGGTGGGCAAGGGAGCACGCTCAAAAAATAATAGAAAGGAAAAGATCTTGATAGGAATATCCATTATATCTGTAATTGTTTTACTGGGAGTATTAATATTTTTCCATGAATTTGGTCATTATCTGGCCGCGCGTGTCAGCGGTGTTGGTGTGACAAAGTTCTCTCTTGGATTTGGACCAAAGCTAATCGGTAAGAAGATAGGAATGACCGAATACGTCTTGTCTTTAATACCTCTGGGCGGTTACGTAAAACTCGTTGGAGAATCTGACAATGAAAAGCTTTCTCCCGAGGAAGAAAAGATATCATTTTCTAAACAGCCGGTTTTAAAAAGGATATTTATAATATTTGCCGGTCCTTTATTCAATTTCATATTAGCGATAATTATTTTTTCATCAGTTTATCTTTATGGCGTGCCTGCGCTGAGCAGTGTTGTTGGCGAAGTACAACAAGAGTCCGCCGCTTACGAAGCGGGAATCAAAAAGGGAGATAAAATATTATCAATCGACGGGAAAAACATAGGCTATTGGGATGACATCAGACAGGTAATCGCGCAAAGCCAGGGACGGCAGGTAAAAATTATCATAGAACGTGATGAACAAAAAAATGAACTGTTCATACAGCCAAAATTGTCGAAAACAAAAAATATTCTGGGAGAAGATGTAGAGGCTTATCTCATAGGCATTAGTCCTTCAGATAATTTTATAATAGAAAAAAGAAATGTATGGGAAGCCACAATAACCGGTTTACAGAAGACATGGCAATTCAGCAAACTGACTCTGGTTGTTTTTGTTAAAATGATTAAAGGTGAAGTTTCGCCGAAAAATTTGGGAGGTCCAATATTTATCGCGCAGGCAGCAGGCGCGGTGGCTAAAGAAGGATTTATTCCTTTTCTTTTCCTGATGGCTCTTCTTTCTGTAAATTTAGCTATTATAAATCTCTTCCCGATTCCTATCCTTGACGGCGGGCATATTATGTTCAACCTTATTGAGCTTGTGCGCGGTAAGCCCGTTAGCCTCAAATGGCAGGGTATCTTCCAGCAGATTGGCTTTGTATTTCTGATATTACTGATGATATTCGTTGTCATGATCGATATTGACCGCATGAATCTGGATTTTGTTAATAAAGTTGTAAAATTCTTTAAATAAAATATGTATATCCTGGCTTTTGACACTTCTTCAAAAACAGTTTCCGTGGCAGTTCTGAAGAATAATGATATAATTTATGAAAAGACTTTGGATACGGGTCTTAATCATTCGGAAACTATTCTGCCAGCCATTGATCGGGCGCTTAGAGATAGTAATTTACAAATTAATGAAATAGATTTATTTGCATGCACGCTGGGTCCTGGTTCTTTTACCGGTGTGCGTATTGCGGTAAGTACGATCAAAGGGATGATGCTTGCCACTTTAAAGCCGGCAGTGGGAGTTTCCGCACTCGCGGCAATAGCCCTAAATGTTCCTTACACTAAAAAAATGATTTGTGCGGTTATGGATGCGGGAAGGGGACAAGTCTATACTGCCACTTTTTGTTACGACAAAGAAAGTTTATTACTGCAATTAACACCAGAAATTAATATTCATCCTCAGAACATTCATACGGACGTTAATAATGATGTAATATGTGCAGGAGAGGGCGCGCTCAGATACGCGGAACTTATTCTAAAAAACAATAAAAATGTTTTTATTGATAAAAACATAACCCCTTGTGTTAAGGCATCATCAGTGGGGATTTTAGGCATGGAAAAATACCAGCGTGGCGAATTGCTCAATCCCGATAATTGTGTTCCTGTGTATCTGCGAAAAAGTGACGCCTTACCTAAAGTATCATTGTTCGCACAGTAAAAATGAAAGAATCCTAAATATTTAGAAGTCATTTATCAAGTAATGGATCAAGGCTAAATTCGCTAAAATCTGTTCTCGATGAATTAAAACTTCCCTTTTTTCCAGGTGATAGGATCGGAATCAAACTTCATTGGGGAGAAATGAGAAAAGAATTATTTACTAACGATATACGCTAAAGGAATCATTGGGGTGAAAAAGAAAATTACGATTAATCTAATATTATACGCTTTGCTCATCATATTCTGTTCGGCGCAGTGTTTCGCCGCAGATTTTTATTTTAAAAATACAAAAGCCCCCATTTCCACAATAAATGTGATAAATATTTATCCGCATGATCCTGAAGCTTTTACGCAGGGATTGTTTTATCGGAACGGTTTTTTATATGAATCCACAGGTCTTTTGGGGACGTCAACTTTGCGAAAAGTTGATTTAGTGACAGGAAATATTTTAGATAAAATAAAATTATCTGAAAATTATTTCGGAGAGGGAATAACATATTTAAATAATAAAATTTATCAGCTTACGTGGAAAAACAAAAGAGGTTTCATTTACGATTTTAGGACATTCAAAAAAACAACAGAATTTAATTATGATGGGGAAGGGTGGGGAATAACAGCGGACGACAAATACCTTTATATGAGCAACGGAACAGCGGTAATTTCTTGTCTTGACCCCAAAACGCTTAAAATTATCCGCAAAATCAATGTTCATGATGGTCAATTGCCCGTTATTAATATTAACGAACTGGAATTAATCAATGGAGAAATATGGGCAAACGTCTTTATGGAGAGCGTTCTTGTCCGTGTATCCCCTATCACGGGAAAAGTATTAGGATGGGTTGATTTAAGCCCGTTATATAATAAAATTCCCAAGTATTATTCTGTAGACGTATTAAACGGCATAGCCTACGATAGAAGCAATAATAGAATTTTTGTTACCGGAAAATATTGGCCACATATTTTTGAAATTAAGCTTGCCAGTCAACATTAAAATAGTTTTAGAATTTACATTCTACACTTGACGTTTACGCTGATTTTATTATAAGCAAGCCGCGTTTATTTAAATGTTATACTTTTGGAGATTAACATGAGAATCATTTTATTGGGATCGCCCGGTGTGGGTAAGGGGACTATAGCAAAACTG
>JAFGKC010000117.1 GCA_016928765.1 Syntrophaceae bacterium | reverse complement strand
TGGTGCCTGGGGCGGGAATTGAACCCGCACAGCCTCAAGGACCGAGGGATTTTAAGTCCCTTGCGTCTACCAATTCCGCCACCCAGGCATGTGATGGGCATAATGCCGGAAACTCAGCGCTTATATTATTTTTGATTTACAGTGTCAAGGATTTGATATTATCGATAAATTATTAAATATTCCAAGCTATGTCATTTCGACGCGAAGCGAGAAATCTGCATTCTAAACTTTGTTCCTTACTTCTAAAATTACTCATCCGCCAAAAGCGGATTCGGAATGACAGTCTTTCTTATCACTATAGATCTTTATAGCTTAAGTGACAAATTAAAAAAGATGTGTTAAGAAAATTAACACTAATAAGGATAATTTTATGCAGAAAGTTGATTTAATTATCACGGGCGGGAAAATCCTGCTCATGGACGAGCAAAATACGCACTTGGAAAACGCGTCTATTGCCATTGATAAATGCGATATAATCGCCATTGGCTCCAGTTTTGACATCTCCAAAAAATACAGCGCGAAAAAAACAATCAACGCGGAAAATTCACTGATTATGCCAGGTTTTGTAAATTGCCATACACACGCGGCAATGACCTGTTTTCGCGGTATTGCCGATGATCTGGAATTGATGGATTGGCTCAATAATTATATTTTCCCCGCGGAAGCGCAGAACGTTAATAAAAACCTCGCCTATTGGGGCACGATGCTGGGCTGCGCGGAAATGATTAAATCCGGTACAACAACTTTTAAAGATATGTATATCTTTGAGGACGAAACAGCGCGCGCTGCAAAAGAAGCGGGGATGCGCTGCCTGGTTGGTGAAGTGCTTTTTGATTTTTCTTCTCCTAATATCAAAACGCCCGAAGAAGGACTTGCCTACACGCGTATGCTGCTCGAAAAATGGAAAGACGATCCGCTCGTAAATATAATCGTTGAACCGCACGCGCTTTATACATGTTCCCCTTCCCTTTTGACCGAGGCAAAAAAACTGGCGAATGAATTTAACGCGCCCGTGGGAATTCATCTCCTGGAGAATAAAGAGGAACGCGAACAGCTTAAAGAGAAATTCGGCAAGGGAGCTGTGGCGTTTTTAAAAGATATCGGCTATCTCGATGATAAATTTATCGCTTTCCACTGTGTTTGTTTCGATGATGACGATATAAATCTTTTTGCGCAACACGACTGCAAAATTGTACATAATCCGGCCAGCAATATGAAACTTGCCAGCGGCATAGCCCCTGTGCCTGACATGATAAAATCGGGAGTAACTGTAGGTCTGGGTACGGATGGCTGCGCCAGCAACAATAATCTTGATATGATTAAAGACATGTCGCTTGCCGCAAAACTGCACAAAGTCGCCCGGCTTGATCCCACAGTCATGGACGCGCAATCTGTTGTCCGCATGGCAACAATTGAAGGAGCAAAAGTTCTGGGCATGGACAAATTCATCGGCTCGCTGGAAGTTGGTAAAAAGGCGGATATAATTATCATCGGTCTGAACAAGCCTCATCTGACACCTCTTTATAATGAATATTCACACCTTGTCTATGCCGCCAGCGGCGCGGATGTTGACACGGTAATCATTAACGGAAAATTAGTTATGGAAAACCGTAAATTACTAACAATCGACGAAAATGAGGTAATGCAAAAAGTCAGAGAAATCGCCGTGGGGATAAAAGAAAGTTTAAAAAAATAGATCGCCGCGTCGCTTGCGCTCCTCGCGATGACAATAGTAATTTAAATGTCTTTGCGAGGGAGTTTAACGACCGAAGCAATCTCTTGCGTATCCATAAATAGAAAGATTGTCACCCGGCATTCGCTCGGCAAACTACTCCCTGCGAGCACTTGCAATTACAAAAAGTCCCAGAATAATTTATTCGTATTCTTCCAGGTATCGCTCTATATATTCGCGCACTTTTTCTTTCGATTGATATATTCCGAAATGTCCTTCGCAAAGAATATCGGCATTGAGTTCCAGCAGTTTGATCATTGATTTTTTCCAGGCATTGATGTCCGATCCGAAAGACTTGTGAAAAGGCCCGTGTATATCCTGACCGAAAAGAATTCTTTTGCCGTCTCTGTCCAGATAAAGAGAAATAGAACCGGGCGTGTGGCCGGGTGTATGCAGCCAGTGTAATGTATCTTCGCCGTATTTTAACACGCCGCTTGCGCCGGTGAGTTTTTCATCAATTTTTGTCGGCGGAAAATCATCGCCATACCAGGTCGCGGCTGTTTTTACCGCATCTCCCGTTTCGACAGGCAACGCGTCCAGTTCATGAATAATCATTTTTGTTTTGTATTCTTTTTGAAAAAAAGGCGCTGAACCGATATGATCAATATGACAATGCGTCAAAATTAATTTTGATATTTTAGCCGGGCCGAAACCCAACTCTTCAATATTATTGATTATTTGCGAAAAGCTCCTGCCTGATCCTGAATCAATCATAACCAGTTCGTCCGCAAAATCAATCAGGTAAACAGCCGCGTCATCGGCATTAGTAATACCAGTTCCGCCAATCTGATAAACGCCTTCAATAATTTCCTCAGATTTAATTCGCATTTAATAAATAAATTTATGGTTTGAATGTACCGATGATTTTATTGATGTTTGCGACATTGCTCATCTGCATAAATTTTTCGATGCCGGCAATAACATCCATCGTTGCCTGAGGGTTGATGAAATTTGCCGTGCCGATTTGGACTGCTTTGGCACCCAGAATTAAAAATTCCAGCGCGTCTTCGGCGTTCATTATTCCACCGATGCCGATAACCGGTATGGAAACTTTTTGCAGAACCTGCCAGACCATACGCAGGGCAACCGGCTTTATCGCCGGACCGGACAAACCTCCGGTAATATTTTTCAAATGAGGCTTTCGGGTAAATATATCCACAGACATTCCGGTAATTGTGTTGATAAGAGATATCGCGTCCGCTCCCGCTTTTTCCACCGCTATTGCAATAGCGGTAATATCCGTGACGTTAGGAGTTAGTTTTACAATCACGGGCAGGTCTGTCGCGTCTTTTACTTTGCGCGTAACCGCCGCGGCAGTTTTTGGATCCGCGCCGAAACTGAGACCGCCTTTCTGTACATTAGGACAGGAAATATTAATCTCCAGCGCGTGCACACCTTTTGCCGCATCTAATTTTCGCGCTATTTTTTTATATTCATCGTAACTTTCGCCGTAGATATTGGCGATTATTTTTGTGTCAAATTTTCGCAAGAAAGGAAGTTTTTCTGCGATAAAAGCTTCTACTCCAATATTTTGCAGGCCGACGGCATTGAGCATACCGCCTGTAGTTTCCATAATACGCGGCGGCGGATTGCCCGCCCTGGGCTTTAAAGACAATCCCTTGACCACAACAGCGCCAAGTTTGTTCAAATCGACATAATCAGCGTATTCTTCACCGTAGCCGAAAGTGCCGGATGCTGTCATTACGGGATTTTTTAATTTCAGCTTCTCAATTTTTACGGACATGTTTATGTTGTTTTTCCCGCTCATATTTTTTTCCAGGCGATTTCGTCGATATAAAATACCGGCCCGTCCGCGCAAACTCTTTTATATGCCGCCATTCCTTTTTTACCTTTTACCTCCACGGCGCAACCAAGACACGCTCCCACGCCGCAGGCCATCCGCTCTTCCAGCGACACCTGACATTTAAACTTTGTTCCCTGTAAAATTTTGGCCAGCTCTTTGAGCATTGGTTTGGGGCCGCAAGCGTAAATCATTGTTTGGTCTGGAGCGTATTTTTTCAGATCTTGAGCTAATATCTGCGTGACCAGGCCTTTTTCACCTAGGCTGCCGTCGTCAGTGCAAATTACGGCCGTACAAGTTAGGTTATTTATTTTATCCATTCCAATTAGCGTCTCAGAATTTCTTGCCCCCAGATAGAAATATATTTTCGATGACCCCGAGCATACTTTATTATCCAGATATTCTGCCAAGAAAGACAAAGGCGCCGCGCCCATACCACCAGCGATAAGAACAAGGTTTCGGGCGCTTTGCGAAATTTCAAATCCATTACCCAGCGGCCCGAGAATTTCCACCTGCGAGCCTTTAATCAATCCGGCCAGAATCTGCGTCCCCTTCCCCACAACCTGATAAAGCAAATCGATCCGGCAGAAATCCGTTTCTCTCTGAAACGAATAAATGCTGAATGGTCTTGCTAAAAAAGGTTCGGAAATGCCGGAAATCCTCAACATCACAAACTGCCCCGGCTGAGGCTCGGCAAAAGTAGAATGCAGGGCTACGCTCATCAGAAAACAATCCTGCGCTATTTCCTCGTTTTTAAAAATTTCACCGATGTAAATATTTTTTGCCATTTTTATTTTATATCCGCCCACATAACCAGCGCGTCTTCCCCTGTTTCCGTGTAGTAGTTCTTTCTGGTTCCTTTTACTACAAATCCTCTTTTTTCGTAAAGTTTTATTGCCGCTGTATTTGAAGGCCGAACTTCCAGTGTGATCGCTTTAGCACCCGCTTTTCTTCCTATATCATCCATAACATCGAGTAAATTAAAAGCCAGGTGCTGTCTTCTGAATTCTTTTTTTACCGCGAGATTATGTAAATGAATTTCAGTACTTACCATCCAAAAAATTATGTATCCGGCAAGAATGCTTTCACTTTTATATTTTGCGCGGGCGCATATGCAATATGACATTGAATTGTTGATTTCTCCGACAAACATGCCCTCCGACCAGGGCGCGGGAAAAGATTCCTTTTCTATTTCTAAAATTTCAGGAATGTCTTCCTTAGTCATCAAATCCGCGCTTACTTCAAATACACTGTTTTCAGCGGGCATGGAAATATTCCATAAGCGCGGCCGCGATTAAAAAAATAGCGCAAAATACGGGGATCGCGCCACGCAGCTTGAAAGTATTTATTGCCACGGCAATACCTAAAAGTGGCAAAAAATAATTGGCAAAAAGCAGTGTCGTCATAATTTTTTCAGGAAGTATCGGATAAATCCATATCACCAGAGGGAGAATGATGATTTGAGCAAAAAAAAGATAAAAGCTGGTAAACAAGAATACTTTTGCCAAACCCCAAAATACTTTATTTTCTATTTTATTGATTTGATTATTTTTGGCATCTACGAGAGCTTGGTCTGACATATCTTCGTTTGTTTTAATAATATATATGTCCATATACTTGGCCAAAATGCCGAAAGGAATGGCAATCAGTATGGACAACGCGATCAGCTGAGGAAAAACTCCGCCTACTTTCTGACCGGAGATTACAGCAACAGCAGTCGCCAAAACCGCCGCTATCGAATCATTGGGAGGAACATATGTTCCGATGGGTACTCTATCAATCCAGATAAGTTCAATAAACGCGCCAATAATCAATCCCGCATAGATATTGTTTAAAAGAAGTCCGGTGAGAGGCGCGATGATAACCGGTCGGGAAATCATTGCCTGAATAAAAACGCGGTCCAGACAAAACAGGCCGCCACAAAAAGATAATAAAATAATTTGTGTCAGCAACTAAATAACCTACTTTTTCATGGTTTTTTTTGACAAACATCTTTGAGCGCCTCTTTGATATTTACCGCTTTTTCCCGGGGCACTCTTTTTAATTCTACAATAACACCCGCGTTTTCTAACAACTTCAGCAGGTCGTCTATTTCTGTATCACATAAAAAAACGGAAGGCGAACAACACACTTTAAATTCTTCATGATGGATATTGCCGATATTTAATTTATCAAAATGAAATCCCATGTTAAAAGCTTTACACGCATCTTTAATACTGCTAAATAAAACTATCGTGTTTTTTCCGCTGGTATGCCCGAAAGCATAGTCATGAGCGAAATCTTCAACGGTATTAATCACCAAATCTATTTCACTGGGAACCGCCATTCTAATTACTGTTTCATTAAAAACGTCTCCGGCAATATTGTCATCAACAACAATGATGCACTGAGCGTTTACATGCGGCACCCACGATTCCAATATCTGCCCATGGACCAGCCTGTTATCAACGCGGACCAGTTCTATGTTTAAATCCTGAATCAAAATTCTACCCAAGAGCTTTCTTGTTTAATAATTCACTGGCCACGTAGATATTTTTTTGCCCATGCTCTTTTATAAAACAAGCAGATTCACGCAAAGACATTCCTTCTTTTATTTCTGAAAGTTTTAACAGCATGGGCAAATTAACTCCGGTTACGACTTCTACTTTCTCCTCTTTCATAAACGAAAGCGAAATATTTGATGGTGTGCCTCCGAAAAGGTCAGTCAATATCAAAACGCCTCTGCCTTTATTGAGCTTCTTTATGGCGCTGCCGATTTCTTTTTTAATATCTTCCACGTTACTTGTCTGATCAATGCTTACATGCAATACATCAATTAGCTGGCCTTTAATCAGCTCGGCGGCTTTAATTAACTCGCTCCCCAAATTTCCGTGTGTAGTGATTAGGACCCCTATCATTTTAAACCTCCCTAAACTCATTCCCCGGCGACAAATCTCTTGTAAAGTAATTGTTATTTTTTAACTGTTTCATATCTCGATGTTTATTGTCACCTTAATAATTAGCGAATATTGCAGATTATTTACTACAGTAAACTTCGCAAATTAATAAAGTAAACTAATGGATTGCGCTTTAATTGTCAAGACTTATGGGAAGGCAATAATAAGAAAGACTTGTCATATTTTCTAAAAAATCGAGTTAAATATTAAGACCGTAGATTAAACGCCTTCTAACAATATTCGGTTAAAAAGAATAACGAAGCTTATTAAACCTCTTCTCGCCTTGTTTCGCTCGTTTCTCAATGACTATTATTTTCTTTTGTCATCCAAATCATCTAATCCCATTTTCAGCTCTAAATGTTTCAACATATCCTTAAGAGTGATAATGCCCATAAGACTATTGTCATGGACAACAACAAGCCTGCTGTTGCCGGTGCGGTTCATAATTTCCAGCGCTTTATTAGCGTCTTCTTCCGGGCTGATTGATGTTTCTTCATTACAGTTAACTAAGATAGTGCTTAAGGTCTGTGTTGACCACTCATCACGCGGTACTGAGGTTACATGATTTACAGAAACACAGCCAGCTAATTTTCCGAAGGAAAGTACCGGATACATCTGAAAATTATACTTATAAACATAATTATCGACAAATTCCTGCAGCGATAAAGTACGCGGCACTGTTAGGGGATCTTCTACCATAAAGTCTTTAACTTTCTTTAACTGAAATATACCTCTGGCTAATAACTGCTGATAGGTTCTTTGCGCGGCCGAACGGATAAACAATCCAATCATAAACCACCACAGTCCACCGACAAAATTTCCCATAAAAATTAAAATTATGCCGGCAATAATCAAAGCAATACCCAAACCGGAACCAACTCTTGAGGCAACAGACGTCGCCCAGCGCAAATTATTTTTCCATTTCCACAAAAGCGAACGCAGAACTCTTCCTCCATCCAGGGGAAACGCTGGGACTAAATTAAACACAGCCAAAATCATATTCAGCCATGCCAAATAAGCGGCGACTCCTTTAATTTCTACCGGCAAGCCCATTTGTTCTGCCCAAAACGTGAGCAAAAACAAAACAATACTGATTCCGGCACTCGACAAAGGGCCAACTATAGCCATAAAAAATTCTGCTCTCGGGCTGGGTGGATCATTTTCCATTTCCGCCACGCCACCGAAAATAAATAGCGTGATGCCTCTCATATTAATACCGTAATTTCTCGCCACAAGGGAATGCGCCAGTTCATGGAGAACAATTGATAAAAAAAGACCTAAAGCTCCTGCCACTCCCATAATCCAGTAGGAGGAAACAGCCAAATTTTGATAATATTCCGGAAAAAGTCCACTGGCTAATGACCAGGTAATCAGAGCGGCCAGAATAAGCCAACTGAGATCGACTTTTATCTCAAAACCTAATAATTTGAAAAGCGTAACAGAACGTCCAAACATATTTTTTTCCTTAAATTATGATATTTACTTTAACATAATCCTGAAAACAGGAAAATCAATCCCTTATCTGTAAATTAATTGCTTGTTTTTTTTGCATTAAATGTTCTAAATTATTTCTAATTTGAAGTAGAATTAACTTCATTTAAGTTGTATAATAATGCTGTTTTTACATTAGAATAACTATGGGCTGAAGATAGTTTCTATAGGAGGCAAATATGACAAAATATTTATTTTTCATAACAGTTTTATTTCTATTCATTTTTGGGTTAATAACCGCTAACGCCGAATATTACACATGGGAAGATGAAACCGGCGTTACACATATTACAAATCATCCGCCTCCCCAAACCGTGACAACAACAAAAGTTCAGGTTCGTAAATTTGAAAGCGGTGAAGTTTCAGTAGAAGAGGAAGAAACAGCGACAGCACCTGAAATTAAACCGAATATAATTCTTTACACAAAAAACGAATGCCCTGACTGCAATAAGGCCCGCGAATTCCTGCAATCGCAAAACATCGCTTTTACCGAACATAACATGGACAATGATCCGGAAATTGCAGCTCAGAGAAAAAAAATTGACGACAGCGAAGATGTTCCTTTTGCCATCATCAACCGCAATCATGTTTATGGTTTTTCAGAATCTGTGTATAACAGGGCTATGAAAATAGCGCCTTAAAAAAAATGAACACGGATATTTATTTTTTTACGGGAACCGGTAATTCCTTCTGGATAGCAAAAAAGCTTTCTGAAAAACTCGAGAACGCTAATTTAATCTCCATAGCTTCTTTAGATCAAGAATCAATTCATACCAGTTCTGAAGTCGTTGGTCTCGTCTTTCCCGTACACATATGGGGTGTTCCCAAACTGATAATTGATTTTGTAAATCGTCTGGACACTAACTCAGCCAGATATTATTTTGCCCTAGCTGTTAACGCGGGTCAAGTAGCCGCCACGCTCATTCAGTTAAAAAAACTTTTTTTAACTAAAGGATTGAATCTTGACTCTGGTTTTTCTATTGATATGCCCAGTAATTATATCCCCTGGGGCGGAGCTATTGCTGAGGGAAAACAACAAATAAAATTTAATACGGCTCTGGAAAAAGTAAATCACGTAGCTAAATGTGTAAAAGCGCGAAAAATAATGCCACCAGAAAAAGGCCCCTTCTGGCAAAACATTCTCTTTTCTTTTTTCTACCGCAAGTCATTTCCGCATATTGAAAAAATGGATAAATCTTTTTGGGCGGACGATAATTGCACTTCCTGCCGGATTTGCGAAAAGATTTGTCCGGTGCAAAATATTGTTATGAAAGACGGCAAACCTGCCTGGCAGAATCGATGCGAACAATGTTTTGCCTGCCTTCAGTGGTGCCCGGAAGAGGCCATTCAACACTCTAAGAACACAAAAAAGAAAAAACGTTATCACCATCCTGACATTTCAATTAATGACATGCTGAATTGCGCATCCCATAAGTAATTTTAACAATCTAGTTGTATTTTATAAATTGAGTTTATTATCAAGGTGTTAAGAAAATACTTTGATTATTTAATGTAACTTATTGTTTATTTAGAAATTATTTTGCTCATTTAAAATGGAATATTATTTATTTTGGTAGATTTAAATTTTGACCGAGATACAAAGTATCTTCCCTATTAATATTATTTATTTCGCATAATTCATCTATTGTAACTGAACTATTTTTAGCAAGCGAATATAGAGTGTCGCCTTTTTTGACTTTATATTTTTTTATATTTCCTGTTTTTTCAGACGGCACTAGAACTTTCTGTCCAACATATATTCTTTCTTGCAACTCAAAATTATTTAATTTCAAAAGAACCGCCACACTAGTATTATAATTTTTAGCTATTGATGAAAGTGTGTCGCCTTTTTTTACGGTGTAATGTATCGATTTTTTATAACTTAAATTTTTCGTGTCCTTAGCCGGAACAATAATTTTTCGGCCGGCATAAATTTTGTCTGTAAGTTTCATATCATTTAGTTTTAGTATAACCGCGATACTTGTGTCGTAATGCGTTGCGATTGAAGCAAGAGTATCACCGCGCTGGATAGTATATTTAGCAGTTGACATTTTATTGATTATTCTGGTTTCGTTTTCTTTGCCTTTTGCCGTGATGTATTCATAGACGGAAGTGTTATTACCAAAATATTGACTTACTGATGAAGCAACGGCCACAGCCATTTTTTTATGAAAATCGCGGCTTCTTAATAGTTTCTCTTCTACCGGATTGGAAAGATATGCCGCTTCAAGCAACACTGCCGGGATATCCGGAAGTTTTAAAACTTTAAAAGGCGCCTCCTGAACACTTTGGAATTTTATGCATGTTATTTTGTTTAGCTGTCTGATTAATATTTCCGCGTAATTTCTTGATAAATTAATTGTATTTACCTGAAACATGTTCAAAATTATCGGGTCAAATTCATTTTTTCCATTTACTCCAGTGACACCCCCGATAATGTCTGACAAGTTTTCATTACTTGCTAGAAGTTTTGCCGCTTCGGAGCTAGCTCCTCCTGTTGATAAAGAATAAACGGAAGAACCTTTCGCTTTCCTGTTTTTCGCCGCGTCCGCGTGGACGCTAATAAAAAGACTGGCGTCAAGATCCTTTGCTATCTGCAGACGCTTATTGAAGGACACATAATAATCGCCGCTTCTCGTCAATACCGCTCGAAAACCGGGAATTTTATCAATTTCTTTTTTTATTTCTTTGCTTATCGCCAAAACGATATTTTTTTCATACACCCTTTTTTTTGATATAGCGCCAGGGTCTTCTCCACCGTGACCCGGATCAATGATAATTATTCTGGTTCGTTTTATCAGCGGTTGTGGTTTGGCCAGTACCTCTTCCTGAACAGATTGCGCCTGTAATATTACATCGAAAACAACACGGTCAGGCCTGTCTTGAAATTTTTTTAATCTGAATACATCCGTCTTTTTGTGTTCGTCGAGATGAAATTCAACTTTTAAATTACTCGCGTCAATCTTATGAAAACGAATTTTTTTAATTCCTGGTTTATTCAGAATAATTTCAGCGGGTATTTGTTTTCCCTGTAAAGTATTTCTAAAAATGAGAGCAACAATATTATTATCTTCTTCAACCCGGTATTCTGGTTCCGCATCAATATCCAAAACGATTCGGGTATGATCTGGCGCCGTCCAGTGGCGAACATTCAATATCTCCTTTGACGCGAAGCAAGGCATGGATAAAAAAAGAACGCAAAAAATTATCATAATATGAATAATTCTTTGCGTATTATTATTTTTTAAACTAAGCATGCGTAAAAATAACAAATTTTTACGCTAAGCGCAACTGTTAAAGGAAGTATTTCTTTAAAATAATTCAGTTGACAACTCATTTAGTTAATGCGATTTTCAGCCGTAAATTAGCAATCTGGGGATTGAAAGATATTCATGGAAAATAATTCTTTTAAAAATGCCTTACTTGATCCTCGTATATTTTCCGTTACGTGGGAATTAGTACCGGGGAGAGGCGCGAAAGAAACCGCCCAGGAAAATGTTCTCGCTTCCGCAAGGCATGCCGCGGACGGCGAAAAAGTTCACGCTCTCAGTCTCACTGATAACCCGGGAGGCACTCCCGCCATGTCCGCTGATTTCATCGGCTGCGAAATTTTAAAACTTGGCATTGAACCCCTTGTCCATTTTTCTTGCAAAGACAAAAACCGCAGTTCTATTGAAAGCCAGCTTTACGCCCTTGACCGCGCGGGAGTGAGAAATCTTTTAGTGATGACGGGTGACTACCCCGTATCAGGTTATATGGGTCGTCCTTCTCCGGTTTTCGATCTAGACCCAACCCATGTATTACAGCTTATCTCGGAAATGAATAAAAGCCTCGAATATCAAGGCCCAAAAGGAATTAGCCGGCTCAAACCAAGTGATTTTTTCGCGGGCGCGGTCGTTTCGCCGTTTAAAGCTACCGAAGCGGAACAGATGGCTCAGTATTACAAACTTAAAAAGAAAATTGATGCCGGAGCACAATTCATCGTCACTCAACTTGGATACGACGCCCGAAAAATTCACGAAGCATTTCTATTTTTGAAACAGAGCGGTTTCAGTGTACCCATTGTCGGGAATATTTACATACTGCCCTACGGCGCGGCCAAAATGATGAATAACAACGAACTTCCCGGTTCTGTAGTCACGGATAAACTGCTGGCGGAAATAGACCAGGAAAGAAACAATCCGGATAAAGGGGTTAACGCCAGAATCCTGCGCGCCGCGCGGATGTACGCCATCATGAAAGGCATTGGTTTTAACGGAGTCCATATTGGCGGCCACAACATCAAATACGAACAGGTCGAAGAAATTATCCGGCAAGGTGAAGCGCTTGCCCCGCAATGGACAGAACTCATCAAATATTTCGATTACCCGATGGAGAATGGTTTTTACTATTTTGAGCGTGATCCTAAAACCGGTTTAAATAAGGAAACGCAAATTAACCGGCAATTCGCGAAATCTTCAGCCAAAGTGGAAATTTCCTACAGCATCTCCCGTTTCTTCCACATGCTCATGTTTGAACCGGGCAAAAAGCTCTACGGTGTGATGAAAACTATAAGCCGGAAAATTGCCGGCTCAATAATGGAAAATATATTTCACAAACTGGAACACTTGACGAAAGTTGTAATTTTTGATTGCAAAGATTGTGGCGATTGCGCGCTGATTGATATCGCTTATCTCTGCCCGATGTCGCAATGCCCGAAAAACCAGCGCAACGGACCCTGCGGTGGAAGTTACCAGGGCTGGTGCGAAGTATATCCTTTTAAGAAACAATGTATTTATGTTCGAGCTTACGCGCGTTTGAAAAAGCACGGACAGGAGGCTCAACTGGAGAAAAACATTATCCCACCTTGCGATTGGGATTTACACCAAACATCTTCGTGGCTAAACTTCTATCTTGAAAAAGACCACACCGCAAATAAACAAAAAACTGCCTCTTCCAAAAAATAGCAAAGTTTTAAAGGCGGATAAACTATTATAAAATCTCCCCTAACCCCTCTTTATTAAAGAGGGGTTTTCTGTTTTTTCTGAAGAAATCGATGATTAAAAACAAAACTTAAAATTAAATTCTACCTTTTATAAAGAGAGGCAGGTGGGGTTGAAATATTTTTTTTTCAGAGATCAGCAACTGATTGACTATTTTATTCATTGAAGATTACCCCGTCATATAGTAGAAACTGCCTCGTGGGCGATTAGCTCAGTTGGATAGAGTGCTGGCCTCCGAAGCCAGATGCCGCGAGTTCGAATCTCGCATCGCCCACCAATAATTTTAGGCTAAAGGCGAAAGACCGAAGGATTAAGATTTCATGAGATTGCTTCACTGCGTTCGCGATGACAAAAGAAAAAGATTGAAGGTGGTGCGTTGCTGTGCAACGCGTAACTCCGCGCATGCGGGACTTAAGGAAGAAGTAAAATAGCCGTGAATATTTTTTCCAAATATAGAACTTATAAAAAAGAAGTATTTGACGCTAGTTTATGGCTATCTGAGCACGGTTATTTCGGCTCTTTGCGCGGCTCCGGGGGAAATGTTTCCGTGCGGGTGGATAACACAAAAATGGCGATCACTCCTTCCGCGATGAAATATCATGATCTGTCTGTCGGCGATATATGTATCGTCGGATTCGACAATAAGGAAATAGAAATCAAAAAAGGTCGAAAACCATCAATCGAAGCGAGAATGCACGGCGTCATTTATAAAAAGCGGCCGGAAATTAACGCTATTGTGCACACGCATCAAACATACGGAAGTGTTTTTGCCTTACTCAACATGCCTATCCCATCGCTTTTTGACGAAGTTTCCTTGGCTCTTGGAGAAATTATTGATGTCATTCCCTATGCTTTTTCGGGCAGTCTAACATTAGCCAATAACGTGGCAAAAAAACTGTCCAACAAAGCCAACGCTTATATTATTCAAAATCATGGGATTCTGGCTTTAGGCGAGAATATCGATAAAGCCCTGCTTAACGCCGAACTCCTGGAAAAAACCGCGCACATTTTTTATCTGTCTTTATCCACCGGTAAGCCTGTTAGCACCCTCCCCTCTTCTAAGATTAAGCATTTAAAAAACAAGAAAGTTTGAGTCACCAAGATATCGGATAAAAAAATGTTGCTTTATCTTCTAATCTGATATAAAAGCCCACCAACATTAAAAATTGAGCTTCCTTGCCCGCGGCAATAACCGTGGGCTTTATAAGCCAAAAGGAGGAATTTTGAAAAGATACGAAGTCATCGCTATCGCGAAATCTGCTTTACCCGAAGAAGACATCACCAAATTAATCGACCGCATTGAAGGTATTATTGTCAAGGACAATGGCGTCGTCGCCAAAATAGATAAGTGGGGCAAGAGGCGTCTAGCTTATGAAATCAACAAAGAAAAAGAAGGTTATTATTTCCTTTTTGATTTTGCCGGCGATGGTCCAATGGTTACCGAAATTGAAAGAAATTTCAAAATCGATGACCGGATTATAAAGTTTATCACGATCAAAAAAGACGGCGCCGTCACCCGAGAAGGCATTGACGCGGAAATCGCGGCGGCAGAAGCTAAAAAAGCTCAACCCGCGGCAGATGCCGGATCAGCTTCTTCAGAAGGAAAAACCATTGTTCCCGCGGGAAAAAATGACGCTGATAAAACAAGCAGAAATTTCGAAAAAATAACAATCAAAAAAGATGATAAAGAAAATTAAAAAGGAATAAAAAATGGAAACAACCAATGGAAATAAACCAGTAAGACATTCACAAAGAAAGTTTTTTCACAGAAAAAAATTCTGCCGCTTCTGTACCGACTCGAATCTCAAGATCGATTATAAATATCCCGCTATTCTTAACAATTTTGTGACAGAAAGAGGGAAAATAATGCCCCGCAGAATTACAGGTAACTGCGCGAAACATCAAAGAGAACTCGCGGTGGCAATTAAACGGGCGCGTTCCATTGCCATAATGCCCTTTGTTGTTGCCGAAGGCAAATAAACCCTAACCAAGAAATGTATAATGCTTCATATTAAAACTTCTTCCTATGTGGCAGAAGGTAAGCACAGGGCTTGCTACATTCATCCCCACGATGAAAAACTTTGCGTTAAAGTTCTCCTGCCTTCTAAAACCGGAGGTGCTCTGGAAGAGGCAATAAGGGAAACCAAATATTACCGTTTTCTTGAAAAAAAAAATGTGCCCTGGACCATGTTGCCGAAGTTTCACGGAGAAGTCATAACTAATATCGGCAAAGGATATGTATTTGATTTAGTCAGGGATTATGACGAAAATATTTCTAAAAACCTTACACATTACTTATCAAACCAGCAGCTAACACAAAATCACGCTCAAGCTTTATCTGTTGCTTTTGATCTGCTGAACGAATATCTTCTGCGTTGGAAAATTATAACGCTCAACATACAGGCCAGAAATCTTGTTTTTAAAAAAACTGGCGTTGATGAGGGACTTCTTGTTATTGTTGATGATGTAGGCAATCCTGAATTGATTCCCATATGTAATTATATAGATTTTATGGCTACAATGAAAATAAAGCGGAAATGGCAACGATTTGTGTCTTTATTATTAAAGGCTTATCCTGATAATAAATTTCTTAAAAGTAAATTTTCGGTTAAAAATTAACCTGTTAATTTTTGCTTGTTTATTAAATTATTATCTTTTTTTAATCATTTCTTTTTTCATTGTTTTTTTATAATTTATTATGTTAGCAAATATTAATTGTGTTCCTTATTAAGATATTGATACTTAATCTGCCATTTTTTCATAAAAAGCTAACCTTATGAATTAATTACATTTTGGAGGATTTTCATGAAAGTTATTTTAAGGAAAAAAGTACCTTCTCTGGGTAAAGCCGGAGACCTTATAAAAGTTAACGACGGTTACGCGCGAAACTATCTTATTCCCAAAGGCCTGGCAATAGAAGCCGACAAAAAAAACATAAAGGACTTTGAGCATAAAAAAATAAATATCCTCAAAAAGGCTCAAAAAGAACATAAAAATGCCGAAGAGTTGGCGGCGGCTATTGGAAATATCACCCTTACCTTTTCACGCAAAGTTGGTGATCAGGACAAAATATTCGGTTCCGTAACCAACAAAGACATTGAAGAAGCGCTCAAAGAAAAAGGATACAATATTGACCGCAAAATGATTATTCTGGATGAACATATTAAGTCTATGGGCGAATTCAAAGCAAAAATCAAATTGTCTGCCGGCGTAGAAACTGAACTTAAAATAATAGTTACTGGCGAATAAAGATGAAAGAAAACGATCCTTCTTTATATAAAGTACCGCCACAAAATATCGAGGCTGAGCAATCAATTTTAGGCGGCATTCTTCTGGAAAATAGCGCTATTAATAGCGCTTTGGAATTTATATCCAAGAATGATTTTTACAGCGAGGCGCATCGTAAAATCTTTTCCGTCATTGTCGAATTATCCGAAAAAAATGAACCTGTCGATATAATCACTTTAAGTAATGCCCTTAAAGACAAAAACATGCTGGATTCAGTGGGAGGCAGCGCTTATATTGCGTCCCTTGTTGATAATGTTCCTTCCGCGGCTAATGTGGCAAATTACGCTAAAATCGTAAAAGAGAAAGCGATTTTACGCGGCTTAATTGGTTCAGCCACGGATATAATCAACAGTTGTTACGGAGCCGGTTCTGATGTTGACGAGGTTTTGGATAAAGCTGAGCACAGCATTTTTGAAATTTCTGAAAATAAAGTCCGCCCTTCTTTTTTTCCGATAAGAGAAATTGTTAAAGATAGTTTTCGTTCGATTGAAGAACTTTTCACTCGCAAAGATCTGATTACAGGCGTGCCGACAGGTTTTGAAAAAATTGATGATCTGACTTCCGGATTACAGAAATCGGAACTGATTATTATTGCCGGACGCCCTAGCATGGGAAAAACAGCTTTCGCTCTTAATATCGCGCAATATGCCGCGCTTGAAGGTCAGACTCCCGCGGCGATTTTTTCTCTCGAAATGTCTAAAGAACAGCTCGCGTTTCGCCTTCTCGCCTCTGACGCCAAAGTTGACTCGCAGCGTTTGAGAAAAGGTTTTTTGGGTGAAATGGACTGGCCAAAACTTACTACCGCCGCGGGACGTCTTTCTGATGCGCCTATTTTTATTGATGACACAGCCGCCATCACCGTGCTCGAAATGAAGGCCAAATCCCGCCGCCTGAAGGCCGACCAGGGGCTTGGTTTGATTATTGTCGATTATATTCAGTTGATGCGTTCGGGCAGTTATCGTGAATCACGCGAGCAGGAAATATCTGAAATAAGCCGCTCCTTAAAAGCGCTGGCCAAGGAACTCAATGTTCCCGTTGTCGCCCTTTCCCAGCTTAACCGCAAAGTTGAAGACCGAACCAACCGCCGTCCGCAAATGGCGGATTTACGGGAATCCGGCGCCATCGAACAGGATGCCGATGTTATCGCCTTTATTTACCGCGATGAAGTGTATAACAAATCTGATGATAATCCGGAAAAAGGAATAGCGGAAATAATTATCGCCAAGCAAAGAAACGGCCCTACCGGAACCGTAAAGCTGGCATTCTTAGAAAAATTTACCGCTTTTGAAAATCTTGCCCGGGCGGATAGCGTTTAACAATCAATTATAAAATTTAACCAAATAGATGAAATTATTTGTTCGGTTTTAAGTATGGCAGCGCCAGCTGTACTTTTTTTAACGCCTGTTTTTCAATCTGGCGCGCGCGTTCACGGGTAATGTTGAATTTGTTTCCTATTTCTTGCAAAGTTTCCGGATTATCCGCCATGACACGATTTACAATGATATAACTTTCTCTTTCTGTAAGATTAGCCAGAGCGCCCGCTATGTTCTTCTGAACCAAACTTTTTTCTTCGCTTTTGATCAGCGCCGATTCCTGACTGTCGCCTCCGTAGGCGAGCAAATCAATGTGTCTGCTTTCTCCTTCATCTCCGATAAACTCATGCAGCGAAACGTCGCGCGATCCCATGCGTAAATCCATTTCGGCTACCTCCGAACCTTTCACGCCTAAAGATTCGGCAATTTCGGCAAATTCAGGATTTTTTTTGGAAATAGTCTCCAGTTCTTTTTTTGCCTGACTTAACTTGAAAAAAAGTTTTCTTTGTGCCTGTGTAGTGCCTATTTTGACGATGCTCCATGACCTGATCAGATAATTCTGAATGTAGGCGCGGATCCACCAAACGGCGTAAGAAATAAGCCTGTAGCCTTTGTAAGGGTCAAACTTTTTAACGGCGTGAATGAGACCGATGTTCCCTTCCTGAATTAAATCCGCCAGCTTAAATCCGTAATTTCTGTATTCATGGGCGATTTTGACGACAAAACGCAGATTAGAAACAATGAGTTTTTCCGCCGCTTCCATGTCGTTGTATTTCTTCAGACGCACAGCGATTTTGAATTCTTCTTCCGCGCTCAAAAGCGGGAAACGGTTGATTTCGGCAATGTATAAATCAAGTGTGCCGACTACG
>JAFGKC010000116.1 GCA_016928765.1 Syntrophaceae bacterium | reverse complement strand
TCGACCTTCCTTTCTTTGTGAAAGACTGTTTTTGACCGCGCCGGAAGACGATGCCGAATCCGTCTCCGGCGCGGCAGAAATGGTAAGCCTCGAGAGCCAAAAGCCAGTCGCGGAATTCGATATTTTGGCTTTTTCCATATCATTTGAAAACGATTATCCAAATATTTTAAAAATAATGGCGCAAGCGGGAATCCCGCTTTTGGCTGCTGAGCGATCCGAGCGCCACCCCTTGATTATTGGCGGAGGAATAGCCCCAACACTCAACCCGGAGCCATTAGCTGATTTTTTTGATTTATTTATTCTAGGTGAATCAGAATTAGTATTACCTGAATTTACTTCAGTTTTTGAAGAAGCGAGGTGTAAAAAAATATCACGCAAGCAGTTCCTTTTTGATTTTCAAAAAAACATTAAGGCGGTTTATGTTCCGTCTTTATATAATGTTAATTATTCGAACGACGGAAAAATTGAATCAGTTAAACCTGTCGCAAAACAATTACCCGATAAAATTGAAATAAACGCTGATGTGGACATTAACTCGTTTAACACTCAGGAGATTATCAGCGCGCCGCGCGCGGAGATGGAGGAGATGTTTCTTGTCGAATTAAATCGCGGGTGCGCGCATTACTGCCGGTTTTGCGCCGCCGCATATGTTTATCATCCGGCGCGTTTCAGAAAATGGGAAGAAATAAAAAAATCAATCAAGAATGGTCTCACCCAAAAGAGAAAGATAGGATTAGTTGGAACCGCCGCTTGTGAACATCCTGAATTGATTAAAATACTTAAATATATAAAAGATAATGAAGCTCAGGCGGGAATTTCCTCTTTACGTATCGACAGTATTTCCGAAGAAATCGTTTCTCTGCTCAAAGAAGCGGGAATTGAAACAATCGCGCTGGCGCCGGAAGCAGGCTCGCAGAAAATGAGAGATATGCTGCGCAAAGGCATTAAAGAGTCAGATATCATCAGAGCGGCGGAAATTCTTATAGGCAACGGAATAAACAAGATAAGATTATATTTTATGGTCGGGTTGCCGGGGGAGACAGAGCATGATATTGACTCCATAATAGAGTTAACCAAGAAAATTCAGCATACCGCGCTTAAATACACTCAGGGCAAGAAGAAATTCCGCAACATAACGCTGAGCATTAATCAGTTTATTCCCAAAGCGCACACGCCACTCCAGTGGTGTCCCCTTGCCAATACGGAAGATGCCGCGAAAAAAATCAAAAAAATAGTAAAAGCTTTTCGCCAGGATAAACAGGTGCGGGTGATTCACGATGTTCCAAAATGGAATTATGTTCAGGCGCTGCTTTCACTTGGTGATAGAAGGGTAGGTAAAATACTGCTTGCCGTGCAGAAAAATAACGGAAATTGGAAAAAAGCGCTAAAAGAAGTTAATATCAATCCGGAATATTATGTTTACCGGCAAAAATCATTAGAAGAAATTCTTCCGTGGGATATTTTTGAGATGGGTCTCGGCAAGAAGGCTCTTGCCGCGGATTTTAAAAAGGTGTTTCGCGATGACGGGTGTCAGTGATTTATTCTTTGCGGACTTTTTTACTATCCGCGTATAATTCGTATTCCAGCAGGCGGCATTCGATATCGCCATTGTAAAATAAAAGCCGGCGTTTTGTGCGCAGACCGACACTCTTTATCATTTCCAGATTTCCGGTAAAAATATAGCCGCGCCAATTTCCCTCTCTGCCCGCGTTTTTGAAAAAATCACCAACGCCCTGATAAATGTTTTCCAATCCGCGCGGCGCGCTGGTTTTGCTTTGCTGATCATCGCGGGCAGAGGCTTTGCGCAGTATCACCGTTTTTCCGGCGCGCGTTTCTTTCTTTTCGGAAGCACGCCGGTGATTAATCTCTTTCGCTTCCAGGCGTTCGCCGTAGGGGGGATTTAGAATAATTATGCCTTTGCTCTTTGGTATGGGTGTATTTTCAAAAGAGCAGGTTTGAAATTCAATCAGATGATCAACGCCGGCGGTTTTAGCGTTGCGCTTCGCGGCATCGACAGCGAAGTTGTCAATGTCCGTGGCGATAATCTTTGCTGGTAATGTGTTTTTGGAGTAATCACGGGCTTTTTTACGTAAATCGCGCCATTGTTCTTCAGGATAATCTTTTATATGCATAAAACCGAAATTGTTTCGCAAAAACCCGGGCGCGCGGTTTAGCGCGATTAAAGCTGCTTCAATAGCCAACGTTCCGCTGCCGCACATGGGATTAACAAAAGCCGCGTTCCCGTGCCAGCCGGTAGCTATAATGACTGCCGCGGCCAGCGTTTCCTGCATGGGTGCGAGCAGTGGTATTTTGCGGTAGCCGCGCAGGGATAGTCTTTCTCCTGAAGTATCGATATAAACAATGGCCTGGTCATTTTTCCAATATAAGTGGATAACGACTTTATCCTTATTCGCGCCGGAATCGGGACGCCGGGATCGTTTATCGCGAATCCTGTCCACAATCGCGTCTTTTACCTTTTGGTTGACGAAGCGCGAATCGTTAATCTGAGGGTTTTCCGCGATGGAGGTAACGCAGATATACGCGGATTTTCCGGAATCGTGGATAATCGTTTCCCAGGGAATGCTATTTATTTTTTTGTAGAGTTCGCCCGGCGAAATAACTTTGAATGTCTGCAGTTGATAAAGCACTCTCTGGGCTGTGCGCAGGTGCAGGTTAAAAAGCATCGTGTCTTCGAGCGTGCCTTCGGTTTGCACGGCAGTATCGATTTCACGCAGTATGGGAAAGCCCAAAGATTCAATTTCTTTTTT
>JAFGKC010000115.1 GCA_016928765.1 Syntrophaceae bacterium | reverse complement strand
GATAAAACTTCTCCTTCGCTTACTTTGTGCTGTTTGGAACCTGTTTTAATAACTGCGTACATCGTTTATATCCTTAGCTAAAATTAAGATTGACGCTTATAGACAATTTGCGGACGTTTGTCAATACAATTTAAGTAGATAACAAAACGTATTTTAAGCGGGCAAAAAGGAGATTTTACATCAATTTCTTGCTTTTGCGACCATTTCCGCGGCGAATTTCTTCGCGTCGGCCAAATCATGTTCATCAGGATGCCCGATAGCGCTTTGGGCTTCTTCACCCCACGCTTTGTGTTCGGGGCTTTTTAAAAGCATATCAATAACCTTTTGATTCACCTGACCGCGGCTGCCGAAATGGCCTAAAATATTGGCTTTTACAGCCAGGCTTATCGCGTGCTCAAAAGCCTGCTTGGGAAGCTGACCGCCTCGCTGAGAGCCGTGCGTTGAAAAAAACGAGACTTTTTGTCCTTGCGGTAATTGTTTAATGAAATCTATAGTTTTAGCTGGAACACTGTGCGCGTGAACGGGAAATCCGCAAAAAACGAGATCAAATCCCGCGACAGTTTCTACATCCTGTACAGCTTTAATTTCCTTGTCAGCGTCTATCGCGTCATAAATGGCTGACGCGATTTTTTTTGTATTACCGGTATCCGAATAGTAGGTTACTAAAACCTTCATGTGTTTTCCTCCCGTAAATTATTTTAAGTTCATACAGAATTTCTTGATTATTTGCAAGAAAGGAAAGAAAAAATACAAGACAAAACTATTTTGCAAAAATCTAAATCGCGACTTACTGAAAAATAAAAAATGCTTCAACGCGGATAAGAAGCACAAATCATCTTGCGCATGATGATAGGAAAGTGTAAAATGAAACCGCAAATTGATAAGGAATTGATTTTTGCCGCGAAGATAGAAAGATCAGGGAATGAAAAAAACAATAATCACAATTTTTACAGTAACAGTATTATTTCTGCATGGCACGCTTGCCTGCGCGTGGAATGATCTTTCGCGCAATTTTATCGAAGACCGCCTTGTAGAAAAAGGACTACAAAGATCCTTGGCTCAAGCCATGTTAAACGATTCCCGCGTATCGCTTAGGCCGGATATAATAATCCAGAATCTTTTTTATTCCAGCCCGCAGGGAAGCGCGGAAAGGCCGTCGGTTATGAATATTGATCCGCGGCATATTGAAAACGGCAGAATGTTTATCAGGGAAAATCAGGAATTCCTGTCATCCTTGGAAAAGCGTTTTGGAACATCGCCGCAAATTATCACGGCGATATTAATAGTCGAATCAAGGCTCGGCACCTATCCCATGCCGTATAATGTTGTTACCGCTTATACAAATATGGCTTTTTTGCTTGATCCTGATTATTTCCGCAGAATCCAGGAATTATATTCTGAAGAATATCCTTTATTATATGATGACGCAACTATTAACCGGGCGCATCGAAGGGCGAATTGGGCGTTGGGGGAGCTCTTTCATCTTGCTCAAATTGCAAATAAGCTTGGTATTGATCCGGTAAGTATCATGGGTTCATTTGCCGGAGCAATGGGGCCGGCGCAATTTATTCCTTCCACGTTCAACAGTTACGGAATTGACGGAGACGGAGACGGGCTTGCCAGCCCTTTTAATATGAAAGACGCAAAAGCCAGCATGGCGCATTATTTAAAGCGTTCAGGATGGTCAGAGAAAGCGTCTGTTGAAAAAAAGCGAAAGGCAATTTTTCAGTATAACCGGAGCCAAATTTACGTAAATACGATTATGATGCTCTATGAAGAGCTTGGTAAAAGCGAAGTAGTGTTGCAGGAACCGTTGCCGATCATGTCCGAAGATTTTATTATTTATTAAAAGTGATAATTTTATCCGCGATAAATCAGTTTAAAATAGTCTTTGTTTTAACAATGTGTGTTTTTTGTCCTTCTGCTTCGGTTAATCCGGCGACGTGAACAATAATGTCCGAGGCCCTGGCGGAACCTTTTTGTGAAAAGAGCACAGAGCATTTAATTTTTCTACTCTGAAAATCGAGCAAAATATTTTCCACAAAAGGCCGTATATTTTTAGTTGATGTTACTCCTTTGGATAATCGGGAAATATTGAAAACAGATGAGGTCGTGAATTTATCTATATTGTTTTTTATAATTTCAAGTCTTTTGTTGTCAAAATTCTCCGGCAGAATAAATTCATAAACAAATCCATGGAGCGCTTCGGCTAACGATTTTTCTTGGGGCGAAACAGTTTTTATCTCATCAATTTCCAGTCCTGACGGCAGAGCGCTGTTGATCGCTTTTTTCAAAGAAATAAAATCATCGACTGTCTGATTCGCTCCGACGTCCATGTATTCCTGAAAGCTTTCCGTGCCGACGGCCGTTGCCGTGCCAAAAGAAATCTTCGGATGCGGATGAAAACCGGAAGAATAAAAAAGAGGGAATCCGCATTGGCGCAGCGCGCGGTTTAAAGCCGCGGATATTTCCAGGTGCGAGAGAAACTTTGCCCGGTCAACTTTCCGGAAAGCAAAACGGTAAGTATTCTTAAGAATATTGACGGCATCCGGCGAAGGTCCTGACTGGACCGTTTTTTCAGGCTCATCGGGGGTGGAAAAAATATTTTTTGTTGTTGAAAAATCACAGACACCGCAAAGCTGGCATTCGTCAAAGCGGCAGTCAGGCGTCGGTAGATTATTATGAGCTTTTTGTTTTTCTTCCAACAAAAAATCACGGCTTACGCCGCAATTAATATTATCCCAGGGCAACGCTTCATCCGGGCCGCGCGCGCGAAGAAATTGTGACGCGTCAGTGCCTGTTTCCTGAAGGGCTTTTTGCCATAGGTCGAATCGGAATATTTCGCTCCAGCCGTCAAAGCGACAGCCCAGGTTAAAAGCATTTTCCAAAAGCAGTCCGATTGTTTCATCGCCGCGGGAAAAAATTCCCTCTAAAAAACTCATGCGCGCATCGTGCCATTTAAAGCTGATGCGACGGTTTTTTGTGTGACGGCGTATGAAATCCTGCCTTTTATAAGTTTCTTCCAGAGAAATCTGCTCTTCCCATTGAAAAGGGGTGTGCGGCTTGGGAACAAAAGTGGAGAGGCTTATTGTTAACTGACCGCGATTTTTAGCGGCACGTACCGCCGCGTGGCTAAGATCAATAATGCCTTCCAAATCTTCCTGCTCTTCGCCGGGCAGTCCAATCATAAAATAGAGTTTGATCGATTTCCAGCCCGCGGAAAACACTTTATCTATAGTGGAAAGCAAATCTTCGGATGTGTTTCCTTTGTTGATTATGTTACGCATTTTATCCGTGCCGGCTTCGGGCGCGAGCGTGAAGCTTGTTTTGCGGACGCGTTTTATTGATTCAATTAATTTATCATTCAAAGACTCCACGCGCAAAGAGGGGAGGGCGACAGCTACACGTTGCGCGTAATATTTATCAATCAGATTTTGCATTAATCCTTCGATGCGGGTGTAATCACCGGCGCTGAGAGATAATAGAGATATTTCATCATGCCCTGTGGCCTTAAGAGCCTTTTGGGCGATATCAAGCAATAATGAAGAGTCCCGTTCGCGATAGGGGCGCCAGATCATTCCGGCTTGGCAAAAGCGGCAGCCGCGGGTGCAGCCACGGGCGATTTCCATAACAATCCGGTCATGAACGGCCTGCATTAAAGGCACAACAGGCTTTTGGGGATGCGTCCATTGGTTAAGATCGGGAACTGTTCTTTTCTTTATGATTTTGTCTTTAGGATGAAGGGAAGGGACATAAATACCGGGAATATAAGCAAGGTTTTCCAGAAGTTTAGCGCGGGGCAATTTATTTTGTTTGCCTTTAAGTATCGCCGCCGGTATTTCGCTGATAATTTCTTCGCCTTCTCCAATCACAAAAGCGTCGATAAAACTGCTCAGCGGTGCGGGATTAAAACAGCAGGGTCCTCCGGCGATAATCAACGGATGAGTGTTATTTCTATCGCGTGCATGCAGCGGTATATTTCCCATATCCAGCATATTAAGAACATTGGTATAAGAAAGTTCATATTGAAGCGAAAATCCAATTACATCAAAATCACCAAGAGGAGTTCGCGACTCAAGAGAAGACAGGGGCAGATTATGCAGGCGCAGCTGCTTTTCCCTGTCCGGCCACGGGGCAAAACATCTTTCCGCGTTAACCTCAGGCAGAGAGTTTAATATAGAATACAAAATCTGCAGGCCGAGGTGCGACATGCCTACTTCGTAGGTATCCGGAAAAGCCAGAAGAAAATTTAGAACTTTTTTACCCTGCCGGACGGCATTAACTTCCGTGCCGAGATAACGGCTGGGTTTTTCCACCCCAAGCAAAAGCTCGTCAAACGAATTATTTTTCATATTCCTATTCCGGCCTGACGATATATTTAAAGGGGTTATTTTTGATATCACGCAACTTGGAAAGAGCCAGATTTTGCGCGAAGTTTGGAGTAGCGATGTAATTCAAAGAATTTTTCTTAAACGTGTCAATCAACTCGTTGCGGATATCGTTTTGTTTCTCGAGGGAAGTAAATGACCTTTCTTTTCTGTATTCAAAATTTATTTTATCGCCAAAAATTATTTTCACCCGGGTGAAGTCATCATGATTGGCAAAATAAGATTCTTCTAGTTTGATTTCCGTTGTGATGTATATTTCCACTTTGGTGGTGTCCTGCGCTATCTGACGGGACAAATCATAAATATTTAAAGTTAATCCGTTGGCAAGCTCTATTTGCTCGATTAATTTCATCTTCTTTTTCCTGAAAATTAGTCACTGGTTATTTTTTCATAACATTTTTACCCTTGACCTGCAACGCCAATCCTTTTATATTGCCGCAAAATTTATTGAGAGAGCAGGTTAATTAGTCCATGAGTGATGTGAACGCTATATTGCTGATATCCTGTCCTGACGGCAAGGGCATTGTGGCGCAGATTTCAGAGTTTATTTTTAAAAACAATGGAAATATTGTCCATGCCGCTCAGCACACATCAAAGGATGACAATTTATTTTTCATGCGTATTGAGTGGGAATTGAACGGTTTTTCGCTTGGCCGCGATGAAATTCCGGCGGCATTTACTCCTTTGGCTGAAAAGCTGAACATGAAGTGGGATTTGTATTTCAATGATTTTGTGCCACGCATCGCTGTTTTCGTTTCACGCCATCTTCATTGCCTTCATGACTTAATCTTGCGTCAAAGCATGGGAGAGCTCGGCGCGAAAATAGAAGCGGTTATCAGCAACCACACTGACGCGCGTGATCTTGCATTGCAATTCGGCATGAAATTCTATCATTTCCCGATTAATAAAAATAACAAAAGCGACCAGGAAGAAAAGGAATTAGCGCTTCTGCGTGAGCTCAACATCAATTTGGTGGTTCTGGCTCGCTACATGCAGATTGTTACGGCTAAATTTCTGGAATGTTATCCGCAAAAAGTAATTAACATCCATCATTCTTTTTTGCCGGCTTTCGCCGGGGGTAATCCTTATCAGCAGGCATACGATCGCGGTGTGAAGATTATCGGAGCGACCGGTCATTACGCTACGGAGAAGCTGGACGAAGGCCCGATTATTGCCCAGGATGTAATTAAAATATCACATCGTGATGATGTCGCGGATATACAAATGAAAGGTAAGGATCTGGAAAGAATCGTGTTGGCGCGCGCTTTACGTTTACATCTGGAAAACAAGGTGCTGGTTTGCGGCGCGAAAACCATTGTCTTTGACTAATAATTACCCTGGTTATCAAATTATCAGGATTCTAAAAAATACAATAGGCAGATTTAAGAAATGTCGACAAATTCCGGTATTCCCGGTTTAATTATTTTATGTCAGCCCAACGAGAGTAAATCGTGCGGCGCCTGCTGCGGTCTTTATAATTACGTGGATAGCTCACGCTCGTCACTGACATTGAGGCTGCGGGCAAGAACGCGCCGTTTTCACGAAAACGTCAAATCACGCGAAGACATCGAAAAATACGCGCGCGAAACGATTGCCGCGGAAGATTTTCGAAAAAGATACGAAGTGATCTATTGCTGCGAGTATCTGGGATTTTTAGATGACGAGGAAAAGAAGGTAGGCTGTCTTTTGCATCCACAGCAGAATAGAGGCGCCGATTTACGCGACGTGTCGTTTTATGGCCAGGAACTCTGCGCGGGACATCTTTGCCCCAGTCATTATTTTATTCCTCAATCGCAGGCGCAGATATTAATAAAGATAATCGATGATTGGTATCTCTACGGCCTGTGCATTACCGATATCGATCTGGTAAAAACATATTTCCGCATGCTGGGCGACAGGCTCGGCGAGGAGCTAAAGACCAAGGTCTTTGATGATAACAAGTTGCGAAAAATTGCCTGCCGTTATTTCGGGTGGAAAATTGACTGGCCGTATCGTTCGCCGGACGCAAACAGATTGGGGAAATATTATTTTGACGGCTCCCAATATATGATCAGCCATATCGATTATGAAAAGTTCGGCAGGGGAATATCCAAATTTAATTCAATATTTTTAAGTTTTTCTTCCGTATTTAACAAGGCAGATGAAATTGATGAGGCCGAGAAGCTCATCTCATCTAATATAGAGGAATTTGTCCGTGTTTATTCCCTAAATCATTAATTATTATTGACAAATAGGGAGCACATTGGTTAATCTTCCTTAAATTATAGCAGATTAGTAAAGAGTCATTATGGGCGAAAAACAAAAAGAAATCCTCTATACGCAAGACCAGATAAAAAAACGCGTTCGTGAATTGGCCGCTAAAATTTCCAAGGATTATGACGGAAGTGAATTAATTATCATCGGCATTCTCAAGGGAGCTTTCATTTTTATGGCCGATTTAATCAGGGAAATCAGAGTTGAGTGCCAGGTTGATTTTGTGCGCTGCGCCAGCTACGGCACTGGATCGGAAAGTTCAGAAAAAGTCGTCATGACAAAAGATATTGAAACAGCAATTAAAGGCCGTGATGTGTTGATTGTTGAAGATATTGTAGATACAGGTTTAACGTTGAAATATCTTGTTGAATGGTTTAAAGAAAGAAGTCCCCGTTCGCTTAAGGTTTGCGCTTTGTTGGATAAACGTAAAAGAAGAAAAGTCGCTTTTGAAGCTGATTATGTCGGTTTTTCGATGGAAGACGGTTTTTTAGTGGGATATGGCCTTGATTATGGCGAACGTTACAGATTTTTACCGGACATTTACGTTATAAAACAGTTATAAAGAGGAAGAACAATGATTATTCAGTGCAGACAATGCCGGACAAAATTTTATTTTGATGACGCCCTGATGCAGGGTGATGGCCTGTGGATGCGCTGCAGCCGCTGTGAGCATGTTTTTTTTCAGAATAATCAGCCGCAGGCAAGCGAAAAAGATCAGGAATCTCCGCAAAAATCAAAAACAGTTTTATCTAAAGATTCACAGCCTGCTCAACGAAACGCTGATTTTTCGCGAAATATTCCGCCATCAAGCGGCCGTGATGAAGATGTGGTTCGCTTTCTTGATAATGTCATGGAAGTAAAAAAAGATTTAGATGAAAAAGGCGTTAATAATATCGAAATCGCAAAGCCCGATGTCTCCGGTGAAGATAATATTGAAATAAATGAAATGGCTGAATCTTCTGAAAAGCCTGAGTCAGCAGGTGCTGTAAAAATAAAAAAACAAAAGGTTAAAAAAAGCGGGGGCGGTGGATGGAAGATTTTCATCTGGTCTGTTTTGATAATTTTTGTCATACCCGCGATCCTTTATTACGTGTTTTATCCGCAGATTGCCACAATTCTCCGCGAAATGGCGCCGCCGGCGATCAGTGAATTCGCGAATAAGTATTTAGGCGATCCGGAGCCAGCGCGTCCGAAACTTGTTTTATCCCAAGTCGCTGTAGAAAACACGAGTCAGAGGCTTTTAAATAATAATATTTTAGGAGCAATCCGGGTCATGGAGGGAGTGGCGGTTAATAATGCGGATTACCCCATTTCCCGTGTTTTGGTTAAAGGAACGATAATCGGCGAGAACTCAGTGCTTCTTGGTGAACAAACAAGTTACGCGGGCAATATTCTTACAGATGAAGAACTCGCTAATTTATCCGAAGAAGAAATAAAAAAGATTCTTTCCCGGCCGGAGGGCAATAATAACACCAATGATAAAATTATGCCCAACGGACGGATTCCTTTTATGGTTGTTTTTATAAATGAGCCGCCGGGTGTTATTAAAATACAGCCGGAGATTATCGGCGCGGAACGGCTTCTTTAAGAAGAGTAGATAACAGTAATTTTATCTCAGGATATTTTTTCTTCTTTTGCTTTTTTGCTTATTGCCCCTTCGCGTAAAATAATCGGGGGAACGCAGGTTGTGTCTATTATCGTGGAGGCGTTTTTGCCTGCCGTTTTTCCCGCGTCAATCACAGCATCAATTTTATCTCCCACCTGAAGAAGAACATCATCGGCAGTTACGCATTCCGGCTGGCCGGATATATTGGCGCTGGTAGCAGTAAGGGGACACCCTGTTTCTTGCGCGACGCGCCGGGCAATTTCATGGCTGGAAAGGCGAATGCCTATTTTTCCTGTATCTGCCGTAAGAAGGGGCGAAACTTTTTCTGCGGCTCTAAAAACTATCGTTAGCGCGCCGGGCCAGAAAATATCCATCAGTTTTTCGGCCACCGGGTTACTGCCGCTTATCAGAGAATAAACATCATTTCTTTCACCGATAATCACGGAGATTGGATTATTGAAATCGCGGCCTTTGATTTCAAAGATTTTGCGCAAGGCCTCTTCGTTGGTCGCGTCCGCGCCCAGGCCGTAAAACGTCTCTGTGGGATAAGCTATAACGCCGCCTTGTAAAACTAATTCGGCGGCGTCAGTGATTATCTTTTCGGTATCTTGAGGCGTGATTTTAAAAACTTGAGTCATAAAAGTTTTTTCTGTTTGGCTTCCACGTCTTTGGCCATTTGCGCGATATAGCCATCGAGTTTTTTAGCCAGCGTTTTATCGGAAATCGCCATCATGCGCGCGGCAAAAATAGCGGCGTTTTTAGCGCCCGCTTTACCGATAGCCATTGTCGCGACCGGAATGCCGCCCGGCATTTGCACCGTAGCCAGAAGAGCGTCCAGTCCTTTAAGCGAAGTCGCGTCAATAGGAACGCCGATTACCGGCAATGGCGTGTGCGAAGCAATCACGCCGGCCAGATGCGCCGCCGCACCCGCACCCGCAATGATTATCTGAATGCCTCTTTCTTTTGCTTCGCTGGCAAACTTGGCGGTGCGTGAGGGAGCACGATGCGCGGAAGTTAAAATAAGTTCATAGCCAATGCCGAATTCATCGAGAATTTTTGTTGCTTCAGACATAACGGGCAAATCAGAATCGCTTCCCATAACCACGCTGACTAAAACCTTCTTGGCCGTTTTTGCTTTCATGCAAGCTCCTTATTAACTGATATGTTTGTTGCCGTGTGTATTTACGTTTCTAACGTATTGGGTAATTATTTGCAATTTGAAAATTAATTTGGCTCGACCGGTGATAGAACGTTTTTCGTGCTTGTCATAGATTTTTAATTATAAAAAAATCGTGGTCAAATCCAGTTGACATACAAAACTTCTGCTCATATACTCCCGCCATCAAAACAGCGAGTCTTGAAACATCACAAGGAGAAATAGTTGAAATGAAAGTGAATTTATACGATTACCTGTCCGGGAACGAATATCCCGGACGCGGCATTTGCATCGGCCTTACGCCCTCCGGCAAAAAAGCCATAATTGCTTATTTTATCATGGGACGCAGCGCTAACAGCCGCAACCGCGTGTTCGATCCCATCGAAGGCGGCATCCGCACCAAGGCGGCAGACCCTTCCAAAATGACCGATCCGCACCTGATTATCTATAATCCGGTGCTCACGTTTGACAAAACAACAATTGTCACCAACGGCGATCAGACCAATACTATTTACGATTTTATGAAAAGCAATAAATTCCCCGGATTCAATTTTGAAGCCGCGCTTAAAACCCGCACGTTTGAAGACGACACGCCGAACTGGACGCCCCGCGTCTCCGGCTTGGTGAATATGAAAACCGGCGCCTACAAACTAAGTATTTTAAAAAGCTGCGACGGCAATGAAAAAAGCGCCCAGCGTTTTATTTTTGACTATTCAGAGCCTCTTGCCGCAGAAGGACATTTTATCAGTACCTACAAGTGTAACGGTAACCCGATTCCTAGCTTTGAAGGAGAACCATTGCAGGTAATCATCGATGAAGATGACCCTAATGAATTTGCGGGCAAGCTTTGGGAAGCGTTAAACGAAGAAAACAAGGTAAGCCTGTTTGTGCGCGTCGTTGAACTTAAATCTCAGAATTATGAGGATGTTATTATCAATAAATATAAAGCGGTGGAGGGATAATTCATGAACGAAATACAACTGAAATACGGCTGCAATCCAAACCAGAAACCCGCCCGAATATTCATGGCGGACGGTGGCAATCTACCGGTTGAGGTATTAAACGGAAAGCCTGGCTATATAAATTTTTTAGACGCGTTCAACAGTTGGCAACTGGTAAAAGAACTCAAAGAAAATACCGGCATAGTCGCCGCGGCGTCTTTTAAACATGTATCTCCCGCCGGCGCCGCCCTGGGTTTCCCTCTCGATAGAGTGTTGCGCAAAATGTATCATATCGATCCTAAAATGAAACTTTCTGGGCTGGCTTGCGCTTACGCGCGCGCCCGCGGCGCAGACCGAATGAGCAGCTTTGGCGACTGGATAGCATTGAGCGATGTCTGTGATGTTCCTACGGCAACAATTATCAAAAATGAAGTTACCGACGGCATCATAGCGCCTGGCTATAAGCCGGAAGCGCTGGAAATTCTTAAATCCAAAAAGGGCGGCGCCTACAATGTGGTGCAGATTGATCCCAATTACGTTCCCGTTTCTTTAGAACACAAACAGGTTTACGGAATCACGTTTGAGCAGGGAAGAAACGATTTGAAGATCGATGCCCGTATGCTGGAAAATATTGTGACGGAAAACAAGACGCTCACCGAAGCGCAGAAGCGCGACCTGGTGCTGGCGCTCATCACCATAAAATACACGCAGTCCAACAGCGTCTGCTATGTGAAGGACGGGCAGGTAATCGGTGTGGGCGCGGGACAGCAAAGCCGCATCCACTGCACCCGGCTGGCCGGCCAGAAGGCCGATCTCTGGCAGCTGCGTCATATGCCTAAGGTTCTTAATCTGCCTTTCCTCGACGATGTTTCCAAGCCTAATCGCGACAACGCGATTGATGTGTATTTAGGCGATACACCGGAGGATGTTGTTGGTGATGATGTTTGGGCCGAAACTTTTACAAAACAGCCTAAACCCTTATCCAAAGCCCAAAAGCAAAAGTGGCTCAGCACGGTCACGGGTGTTTGCTTGGGCAGTGATGCCTTTTTCCCCTTCGGCGATAATATCGAACGCGCCCGCCGCAGCGGCGTGACTGTCATTGTTCAACCCGGCGGTTCCATCCGCGACCAGCAGGTTATTGACACCTGCAACAAATATGGCATTGTCATGGCATTTTGCGGCCTGCGTCTATTCCACCATTAAAAAACAGGAGATTAAAATGAAAAATGAATTGAAAGCAATTATCGAAACAAACAAAGGAACAATCAACCTAAAGCTTTTTGCCGGGCAGACGCCGGTTACTGTGGGAAATTTTGTCAATCTGGCGCAGCGCGGTTTTTATAACAATTTAAATTTTCACCGGGTGATTCCCGATTTTATGATTCAGGGAGGCTGTCCTATGGGAGACGGACGCGGCGGCCCCGGATATAAATTTCAGGATGAATTTGTAAAAGAATTAAAGCATAGCAAGCCGGGAATACTATCCATGGCCAATGCCGGACCAGGAACCAACGGCAGCCAGTTTTTCATCACGCACGTTCCCACGCCGTGGCTTGACGGTAAGCATACCGTGTTCGGCGAAGTCATCAGCGATGCTGACCAGAAAGTTGTCAACGCGATTGTTCAGGGTGATAAAATAAAAACCGTAACGATAGAAGGCGATTATTCTGAACTGATGCAGAGTATAAAAACCATGATTGATAAATGGAACTCTACTTTAAATGAGAGTTTCCCTAATTTGTCAAAAAAGTAAACATTAAGTAAGACAATAGCAGCGGTCGTTTGTGATTTATGAAATTAAGCTGATTATAAACTGCCCATCAAGAGAAATGTTATGACGCTAGAAATGCTGATTGTACTTGGTGTAATTGTTCTTGCCGTAGTTCTATTCGCGTCCGAAAAGCTGCCCGTTGACCTCACGGCCATAATAGTTATGGCTAT
>JAFGKC010000114.1 GCA_016928765.1 Syntrophaceae bacterium | reverse complement strand
TCAGCATGATCCTGCACGGTGCCAAAAACATACTGGATTTCAAAGGAATGAGCCGCACCGAAGCCCCAGTTACCCAGGTTAAATAAATAAGATATAGGCTCGAGCAGAGGCGCATAAAAGGGATTGAGCGGAGTATCCGCGTCGGTAAACCAGTAAGCATATACGTTGTTGCCTGCTCTAGCAAGGTTCTCCCACTGCGCCAAGTTATTGCAGGTGAAAGTAGCGTCTGTAAAGACCATGCTGTGGGCATTGCGGTATTTGTTGGCATTGTCTCCATATAGGCCTCCCGCCCAATCGGCGTAGTCCGCGGCTAACGCATTTCTGTCATAGACGCGCGGATCGGTCGCAAGTAAAGTTGTTACGCCATCTTGTAAATCGGTAAGTTCAGCAAAATAGTTATAAACACCAAGATACATGGCGCTGAAGAGCGAGCCTTCGTTAAGGTTGGAACCAATCATCACCGGCACATCGGCAACATCGCCGTCGGTCAAAGCAGTACTAATCGATTTCGGCAGAAATGTACCTTCTGCATAAACTGGCGTGGGAAAGCCCCAGGCGGGAGAGTTACTCTGAGCGTCCATAACTTCTTCAACCGTCAAATCACGCAGACAGGCACGAATTTGTTCATTAGTACCACTGCAGGGACCAACACCTGTTGGGGGAAAACCAGGAACAACATCAGGGTAACCGTTAAGATCAGCAAAGACAGAGCCTAAAATATAATATCCGGTACTCAAAGCTGTTTGCGTCGGGCTGTATGAACCGCTCTGGACAATCGCTTTGTGGAACAGCGAAGGATCAGCATCTTTCGCCGCTGAAACGAGCAAAGACAAAACACTGTGGCCACCGGCGGATTCGCCGAAAATGGTGACATTAAGCGCGTTACCGCCGAAAGCGCCTATGTTATCTTGAACCCATTCGAGGGCCATCACCTGGTCTTTCAGGCCGAAGTTCCCGGTGGGGTCCTCGCCTTCCGCGAACTCAAAGGCCGGGTGAGGCAAAAAGCCGAAAGCGTTGAGGCGGTAATTGATAGTGACTACAACAACGCCTTCATTAACCAGAGCGGGCACGTCATAGCCGGGAACCGAGCTCGCGCCCTGAATAAGCGCGCCGCCGTGAATCCAAACCATGACGGGCAGATTATCACCCGGTTGCGCGTCTTCGGGAAAGAAAACATTTAAAAAGAGGCAATCCTCGGAACCAGTTCCGTTATCCTGCACACATGCGCTGCCGAACTCCCGCGCGTCAAGTGTGCCTGTCCAACCTGCATGCGGGACGGGAACAGCAAAACGTAAATCTCCCACCGGCGGTTCCGCATAGGGAATGCCACGGCAGGCAATCATCGTTCCTTCGTCAACACACCGCATATCTCCTAACGCAGTTTCGATAACCGGGCCACCGCCCCCTCCGCCTCCGCCGCCGCCGCAGCCGGCCAGCAGAGCCAAAGCCATAAAAAAGGCCAATAACAAATAAGTAAATCTAAACTTCTTCAACATTGCTTATTAATCCTCCCTTCCTTTCTTTGTAAAAAATATTGATTTAAAACAGATTGATGCTTGCTTAAAAAAGACCGGGCAAACTTCAATACTTGAATTGAATGAACAATACAGAATGCATGCCAAATACTCAAAAATATTAAGAAATATATTGGTTAATGATATCGGGAATGTTGAAATTGTGACAAAAATGACTGATTAGTCATAGTGTGACGAGCCACAGATATGTGGCCGCACAATTGTGTGGCATTGCCACACTTTAAGGGGATTGCCTGGTGTTGTTTTTATTCATTTTACGGTAAAGGGTGCGTCTGTTTATTCCCAAAAGGCGCGCGGCTTTGGCTTTGTTCCCGCCTGCTTTTTTTAACGCCTCGGCGATTTTCTGTTCGCTCGACTGCTTTTTCAGGGCGTGTTTATCGCCATGTTTAGCTTTATCAGAAGTGTTAAAATCACGGATGATGACCGGCAGCTGCTCCATGGTTATCACTTTTCCCCGGCAAAGAATAAACGCGTGCTCGAGGGCGTGTTCCAGTTCGCGCACGTTTCCCGGCCAGGGGTATTCCATAAATTTGTTGAGCACATCGCGTGAAATTCCTTCAATGCCTTTTTTAAATTCCTCATTGAATTTATGAACAAACTGATCGACCAGAAGCGGCAGATCTTCCAGTCTGTCGCGCAGAGGCGGCAGGGCGACTTCCACCACCATCAGGCGGTAAAAGAGATCCTCGCGGAATTCCCCTTTTCTTACTTTTTCTTTGAGATTTTTATTCGTGGACGCGATTACACGCACATCCGCCTTGCGCGGAGTTGATTCGCCCACCCTTTCAAAAACTTTTTCCTGTAAAACCCGTAGAAGCTTAAGCTGAATGAGCGGTGATATATCGCCGATTTCATCGAGCAGAATCGTCCCGCCATCCGCCGCTTCAAAACGCCCCTGCTTATCCTTGACCGCGCCGGTAAACGCGCCACGCACGTGGCCGAATAATTCGCTCTCCAAAAGACTTTCCGCCAGCGCTGAGCAGTTCACGGTGACAAAAGGACGAAATGAACGCTGGCCGCTGTAATGCAACGCGCGGGCGACAAGTTCCTTGCCCGTGCCGGACTCGCCGGTAATAAGCACGGTGGTTTCCAGGTTGGCCAAATCCTCCAGCAAACGGTAAATATCCTGCATGCTTTCACTGCGGCCGATAATGTTTTGAAATTTGTGCCGCTCTCGCAATTCTCTTTGCAGATCACGCAAGAGAGTGACGTCCCTGATAACCATGACGGCGCCGGTGAAATTGCCCTGATAATCAACCAGCGGCGTGCTGTTGACGCTGACCAACTGCTGATAGCGGTTCTGGTGGCCGCACTCTATCCGGTATTCCGAAATGGGTTGCTGGCTTTCCAGCGTCTGCTTTAAAACCGCGACGCATGCTCCTTCGCACTGTCCAATGCATTCAGAAAATACTTTGCCACCAACATTCTGAATATCGATGCCGCAGATATCCTGCGCCGATTTGTTGATTTCAATAATTTTCTCGTCGCGATCAACTGTAATGATGGCGTCTTTGACACTTTTAAAAATCGCCTCCAAGTGCCGGCGGTGGCTGGCAAATCTTTTTTCCGCTTCAATGCGGTCAGTAACATCGCGCTGTACTGAGCGAAAACCGACAACCTTGCCTTTTTCATCTTTGACGGGCGAGACGGAATCTTCCACAATTCTTTTAGCTCCGTCTTTGCGGACAATAGTGTGGATAAACATCAGGGGCTCGCCGCTTTTATAAACCTTCATGTAGGCCTCGCGGACGACCTCAATCCCTTCCTGATCCGTGTAAAATTTATAGCTTGTGCCGATGATTTCTTCGCGGCTGTAGCCCCAAAACCGGCAGCCGGAATCATTGATGTATAAGAGATTACCATGAACATCAACTTCGCCCACGCCGTCCTCAATTTCATTGAGCATGGCTTCGTAGCTTTTCACAGATTGTTCGAGCGACTTGTTAATGGACATAATATCATCACCGAATAAATATATTTATAAAGCTTAGGAAAAATATCGCCAAGAGTCAATCAGCAATATTCTTGCCGCAGAGACAGAGGTAAAATAATTATTTGCCGGTCAGGTAAATTTGCTGATTCTTCTGCTTTTCAGTTCGGCCAGTTTGCTTTTATTCCATCCGGATATCTTGCTGAAATATTTGGTAAGCCGCGCGATGCCCTCAACCTCGTTTGATCCGCAGTGAACACAAACCTGATTTAATCCCGCGGCCGTCTTGCCGCAGGAAAGACAAGAGGTGAATTCAGGAGAAAAATCCAGCTGACGGCTGGCACTTTTGTCAAACGCATCTTTTATAAATCCGGCAAGTTCTTTTTTATCATAATTCTCGCCACCCATTTGCAGGTGAGTAATGACTTCTCCTTCCAGATATTCGTGAAATAATCCTTCAGAAATAACCCTTTGCATGTACGGCACGTCCGCGGAAGCGTTGAGATGCGTGGAGTTGGTGTAATAAATCGCCCCTTCATCGATATCGCCCTTAACAAAATGGCCCGCCTCGGGAGAAAAATATTTTAAATCCAACCTCGCGAAACGATACGCGGTTGTTTCCGCCGGTGACTGCTCCAAAACAAATTTCATTGTCTTTTTTCCGGTGGACAGCATAATTTCCTGGCGCAGATACTCGACCACTTTCACGCCAAAATCCAAAGCCTGTTCCGATTCATGAAGCTGGCTGCCCGTATGAATCTGCACCAGTTCATTGAGCCCCACCAGGCCGATAACATAATAGGAACGGTTCATTCTTATAAACGGGTAATCGTCGCGGTTCATGGCCAAAAGCGCCAGCGGCCCTTTTTCCGCGTAGGAAAGAAGTTTTTCCAGAAAATCTTTCTTCTGAATGTGCGCCACTACCGCCCGTGCGGTATAAACGCTTAGCAGTGATAATAACTTTTCATCATCGCCTTTGGCCCTGTAGGCAACGCGGGGTAAATTCAAACTGACGCTCTGGATGGCGGCGCTTCGCACGAGCCACGGCTTTTTCAATTCATCCTTGAATTCCTTATCGCCTGGGTAACCGGCGCGGCAACAGGCAAAAGACAGGGCGTCTTTTTTTCGGTCAAAAACAAAACAGCTGTTACCCTTTTTTCCGGCCACTTCGCAGACAAGTTCCAGATACTCCAGCGCGCCTTCGGCCAGCCAGAAATCATCGCTGATATGCAAAAGAGGCCGCGGCAAAATAAACGGTTTGCCCGTGGCGTCTCCTTCGCGAAACACCTCCATCAAAGCCGTGGCGAACTTTCTGGCTTCTGGTTCGTATTCACGATATTTTTTCCCTGTTGGTTTCCCGCCGGGACCAATGGCTTCCACACCCGCCCAGTGCGCCGGTATCGTGTAATAAATGTGCATATCGGTATAAAGCGCCTGGCCGCCGCGCGTGGCGGCAAGCTGGGAAAATTCGTAAACGACCATCTGCGCGAGCTGACACACTTCCTTATCGCTCATCTCCGTAAGATAGGGAGCAAAGGAGATATTTAGCGCCTCCCAGCCGATACTTCCCGTAAAATGTCCCTGTAAAATGGCGCTGAAGCGCACCATGTGCAAAAGCAGCACTTCGGCGTGCTTCGCGGGCTCGGCGGAATTTATGGCCTGCGGCAGATTAAATCCGTGAATCTTGAGATATTCCAGCGAATGGCAAATGTTGTATGGACGATCAATATAGCCCAGACCGTGAATATGAATATCACCCGCGGCATGCGCCTGGCCTATCTCGGCGGAAAAAACATCATGCAGGGAAAATTCTTTTTTTATGCCTTCGGCAAAAATTAAATTGGTGCCTTCCGGCGAGTGAGGGGTGTTGGCGCTTTCTTTGTTCTGGTGCAAAATAAGCTGGCGCACATCGTAGAGAGGGAAACCCAAACGCCCATGCAGGCGACGTTCTTTTTCCAGACCCCTTTCAATAAGCCGCGCGTTTACCAGTTCGCGAATTAGCGCGGTAGTCAAAAGACCGATGCCCGAAGAAACAATTTGTTTTTCCACTTCTTCGGATATCTCGACGGCCAGCTGATAATCAATGTCCGCCTCGCGCACCAAAGCATCGACAATTCGCTGGCGGCTCCAGGGCGCTATTTCTTCAGCAGAAGTGCGAACAAAAAGAGTTATATCTGTTGTTTCAGAAATTTCCTGCATATTAAACGTTAGTCGGTATGGCAGCGTTACTTTCGGCTAATACCTTTTCCGCGGCGGCTGATAACTCTTCATCATAGTCGTGATTCAAAGAAAACACGCGAAAATGCATTACCCGCGCCGGAATAAAACGGTAAATATCCAAAAGCGGCTCGGGAGAAGTTTCCCCCGTGACCGGGTTGAAAATATTAATCCTCTTGCCGCTTTGGGCCATGGGATTGAGCGGACGAGGATCCTGTGTCGCCAAATCAATTTTAAAAGGAATGCTTCTTAATTTCTTTGGCAGACTTTCTCTCATCTGCGCCTCGTATTCGGCAGCGCGCGAAAAACCTGCTCCGCGATACATCTGGTCAACGGAAATTTCCGCCACGAAAGACATCTTCCATTTCACCTGGCGGTCGTGAAGTTTTTTCCACTCACCGGCTAGTTTTCTTTTTTGCGCGTCTTTGGAGGAAAGCCAGCTCTGTACTTGATTGAACAGGATCCATTCATCGCAGCGTAAATAATCATCGAGTTTTTTTAAGGGATTTCCGGGAAAAATCATTTTCATTGTGTCACGAAAAATTTCGTGCAGATGCAAATCCAGCGCGCGGGTGGTGCGGTGAAAATAAACGTTGGTGTATAAATTAAGCCGGGCGTTGAGAAATCTGCCCAGCGCGGAAATTCCCGACTGGTGCAGGGTAAGCCCGTCTTTGGTAAAAAAAGTGTAGTAACGCAGGCGTGGAATATCCACCATATCCAGAGAAAAACCCGTCATGTAGGCGTCGCGCTGCACATAATCGAGATTGTCCACGGTATAAACCCCGGAAAAAAGCTGTCGCAGCATCGCCAGCCAGCGCGGTTGCTCTCTGCCTTTCTTCCCTTCCGGCATTTTAATAAGATACGCGATAAGGCGGGCGCTCATTTTCTCGCCGCGCCCAAATTCTCCGGAAGGAGAACGCCGGATACGCTCGATTTCATTACTCATTTTCCGAACGATAACATTCTGCCCGACCACTTCATGCGTGATGCCCCAGACGCTTAAAAAATTATCATCAAAAAAATGGCCGTAAGGGCCGTGTCCCACATCATGCAGAAGTCCGGCAAGCCGCATCAGCTCTTCTATATAATTTTGGGAAGGCACGTCTTTGCAGACTTTGCGCAAACCTGGATAAACGCTTTTGGCGAATTCTCCGGCCACGTGCATTGTTCCGATGGAATGCTGAAAACGCGTGTGCTCCGCCGCCGGATAAACCCACCGCGCGCTCTGCAGCTGAAATATTCTGCGCAGCCTCTGTATCCAAGGTGAATCAATCAGGTCTTTTTCCGTAATTTCAGAAACAGCAGTTTCTTCCGGCACGGTAAAAAGGGCGTACTGATGAATGGGATCGGCGATTAACGCCCTTCCATTATAGATATTTTGATTTTCAGATTTAGCTTTTGTCATAAATATTTTTACTAAAACCCTACTTGGGCGGCATACGCAGCGAGCCGTCCAGTCTGATGCAGCAGCCGTTAAGCATCATGTTTTCGATAATATGCAAAACCAGCATGGCGTATTCGGCCGGCTCTCCCAGGCGACGCGGGAAAGGAACAGTGGCGGCCATACCTTCTTTAACGGAGGCGGGCAAACCAGCCATCATCGGAGTATTGAAAAGACCCGGGGCAATCGTTGCCACTCTGATGCCGTAATCGCCGCATTCACGCGCGATAGGCAGAGTCATTCCCACAACACCAGCTTTGGACGCGCTGTAGGCCGCCTGGCCGATCTGGCCGTCAGTGGCGGCGGCGGAAGCGGTGTTAATAATCACGCCCTTTTCTCCCGCTTCGTTCGGCGTGTTGTTATTCATCTGCTCGACGGCCAACCGAATGAGATTAAATGTGCCGACAAGATTTATCTGCAATACCTTATTGAAAGCTTCCAGCGGCAGAACGCCTTTTTTGCTTAAAACCTTTCCCGGATTGGCAACGCCCGCGCAGTTTACGGCAACACTGATTTTCCCGAAGGTATCCACGGTTTTCTTTACGGCCTGCCCAACATCCGTATCGCTGGTTATGTCCGTTTTTATAAAGATGGCGTTTCCCGCGCCGCACGCCGCCGCGACTTTCTCGCCTCTTTCGGCATCAATATCGATTATCGCGGCTTTCGCTCCATGTTTTACCAATGCCATAACCGTGGCTTCACCCAGACCCGACGCTCCGCCTGTCACGACAGCAACTGCATCTTTGATTTCCATGCTCCCTCCCTGATTTAAGAGAATATTTATATTTATTTTGGTTTCTTTATGTATCTATCAAAATGCCTGGTCATTTCCACTTTCATGCGTTTTAAAAATTCTTTGCGCACGCGCGGAATTTTAAGCAGCAGAATCAAG
>JAFGKC010000113.1 GCA_016928765.1 Syntrophaceae bacterium | reverse complement strand
GGATAAATTTTCACTTTTTTATAAACGGCGCGTTCATAAAGAGTGTTTAAAAGCGAATGGCCGGTAACATCCGCGGAATAACACGTGCGGGGGAATCCAGCGCCGCCAAAAGGACGCTGGGCTATGGTGCCGTCAGGAAATCTGCTGAAAGGACAACCCCAGTGTTCCATCTCATAAACAATGTTGGGCGCTTCCTTGCACATGATTTCGATAGCGTTTTGGTCGCCCAGATAATCGCTTCCTTTTACTGTATCGAAAGTGTGCTTTTCACAGGTGTCGTCGTGTCCATCGGGATTATTTGCGAGAGAAGCGTTAATGCCTCCCTGCGCGGCGATGGAATGAGATCGCACGGGATAGACTTTAGAAATTAAGCCTACATTAAATTTATCGCAAAGACCTACTGCCGCCCGTAAACCGGTCAAGCCGCCGCCGACTATGAGAATATCGTGTGTAAGCATGATTTATAAAAACCTTACATATAAGCAAATAAAACCGGCCGCGACTAAAGCGGCAACGATGTTGGATGCCCAAAAAATAAATTTCTCTTTTCTGAACCCTAAATCAATAATTATTGTTCTGATTCCATAAACACTGTGAAAAGAAAACAGAATAATAATTAAAAAATCAATTACCGGATGCCGGTGCAGGCTCAAAGCCCAGTCAGGCCTGTCATCCAACGGCAAAAGAAAATAACCGGTGACAATTTTCAGGCCAATTAAGGCGATTAAGGTCAAGCCGCTGATGCGGTGAAAAAGCCAGATAAACATTTGTTCCCCCTAAATATTGATAATGAATTCGATTATTTTCCCTTATAGCTTGGTTTCCTCTTCTCCAAAAAGGCTTTCATGCCTTCGGTCTGATCATCGCTAGCAAAAGCCAGAGAGAAGGCGGCTCTCTCGATAATTTTACCCGTATAGTTATCAACGTCCTGCGCGTTTTGCACGGAAAATTTAGCAAGCCCGACGGCTACCGGACTGTGCCTTGTTATCATTTTAGCCATGGCAAAAGCTTCTTCCATGAGTTTGTCATCCGGCACGACTTTGTTAACCAGATTGATCGACAGAGCTTCCTCGGCGGATATCATCTTGCCGGTAAGCACCAGTTCTTTGGCTTTGCCTAATCCCACCAGCTTGGATAGGCGTACTGTGCCGCCCGCGCCGGGCATAATACCGATGTTGATTTCCGGCTGGCCGAACTGCGCGCTTTGTGCGGCAACACGAATGTCGCATCCCATGGCCAGTTCGCAGCCGCCGCCCAGACAAAATCCGGCAATCGCCGCGATAAAAGGTTTTCTGGATTCTTCCATGCGCAGGGTCAAATCCCAAAGCTCGGAGTTGGAAAACATTTCCATCGCTGTGTTGTTGACCATCGCGGCGATATCCGCTCCCGCGGCGAAGACTTTGGGGCCGCCGGTGATAATAACGGCGCGAACATTGGTATCCGCTTCCATATCCATGATCGCCTGAAGCAATTCCGAACGCACTGTCTGGTTAATGGCGTTGCGCACGTCCGGGCGGTTTAGCGTGATGATGCCGAGTTTTTCTTCAGCCTTTTTTTCGACGATAATTGTGGTATAACTCATGAAAATCCTCCTTAGATTAAGTAATCAAAAGCGATTCTTCCGGGCAGGTAAGCACAATATCTTCTTCGCTCTTAATCAGTTCCGCGGTCAGAAAAGCTTGTGGAAGAATATTGTTCAAATAGTAGCGTGCAGAGGCGATTTTGCCTTCATAGTAAATCGCGTCGCTCGTTCCTTTTTTTGCCTCTGCTAATTTTTGAGCGGCTATCAACGCCTGTTCTATCAGACAGTAGGAGACATAAACCTGAGCGCAGACAAAAAGAGCGCGCAGGGCATATAGCGGTATCAACTGGCGTTTGTTATCCATATTGGCATACCAGGAATCAAAAGTATTCTTAACTGCATTTAGCGCTTCAAAGCCCTTAGTCAGACTTTTCATCTCTTTTTCAAAATCTTTTGCTTTAATATTAGCATCGATAAATTCTTTGATCGAAGCCATCCAATGCGCGAAGGGCGCGCCGTCTTTCATCCGCATTTTCCTGCCAATTAAATCATTGGCGTGAATAAATGATGTTCCTTCCCAAATAGTCAGAATTTTGGAGTCGCGTAAGTATTGTTCAACGGGATATTCGGAAGAGTAGCCCACACCGCCCAAAATCTGAATGGCCTGAGCGATAACTCCCAGGCTGGCTTCACTGCCATAGCCCTTAACTAGTGGTGTAAGTATTTCAGCAAACTCACCGTATTTGCGAGCTTTTTCTTTATCAGTAGAGTTTCCTTCAATATCGAGAAAATAAAACCCTTTAAAAATCATCGCGCGAATGCCTTCCACCGTTGCTTTCATATCCAGAATCATCCGGCGGATATCTTCGTGTTTGATGATCGGCACACGCTCGGCTTTTTTGATGCCGAAAGGACGACCCTGAATCCGTTCTGTGGCGTATTGAGCGGCAAAATAACAGGCAGCCGCAGCCTGAGAATTGGAATTATGTCCTGTACCGATACGCGATTCGTTCATCATGTGAAACATCATCGCCAGTCCTTTGGAATAACCTTTTTCATCCGGAGGCGGACCAAGCAAAATGCCGCGGCAATTATCTTCATCACCGAAATTCAAAAGGGCGGTAGCCTGCGCGTGTAAGCCCATTTTGTGTTCCAGAGAGGCGGTAGTAACATCATTTGGTTCGCCCATTGATCCGTCTTCATTCACCCAAAACTTTGGAACGATATATAAACCAATACCGGGAGATCCGGCTGCGCCTTTTTCCGGACGCGCCAAAACCAGGTGAATAGTATTTTCACCCGTGCCCTGATCCCCGGCGGTAATGAACATTTTGGTTCCCTTGATTTTCCAGATACGCGGATCATCTGTGGGATACGCGCGTGTAATAATATCTCCGGTATCGGAGCCGAAATTCGGCTCGGTCAGGCACATCGTGCCCTGCCAGTCACCGGCAAGCATTTTGGGAATGAACATGTCGTTATCT
>JAFGKC010000112.1 GCA_016928765.1 Syntrophaceae bacterium | reverse complement strand
GTAATGTCGTATAAAATATGATCTCCGGAAAAAAATATTTTTTTGTTTTCTTCGTATAAACAAATATGGCCTTGGGTATGTCCCGGGGTGGATATGCATTTTAAACGGTAATCGCCTATTTCGATTATGTTGCCGTCGTCAATTAGGTGAAATTCGGGAATGGTTTTAGGGCTGTATTTGTAGCCCGGATGATTGTGCAGCGCTTTCATCAGTTCATCGGCGGGAAAGCCATTGATTTGCGCGTAATCAATCATGTCTTGCCAGTCGTTGTCTTTGTCGTATACCTTGGCGTCTATTCTACTGAAGTAAATAGTGCTGGTTTTTGTAGCCAAACGCGTAATCAGCCCGGAATGATCCGCGTGCATATGAGTAATCATAAAATCCGTTTGGGAAAGGTCAATACCTAGCGCGGCAATTCCTTTTTGCATCGCTTCCCAGCAGACATCGCGGTTAAAACCGGTATCAATAATTAAATTACGGCCATCCGCTTTAAACACATATGAATTAAGTTCTTTGAGGGGACTGTTGGGCAGGGGCACTTCAATCCGATAGAGCCGATCCCGTACTTCTTCAATCATGAACAAATTTCCTTGCGTGAATCACTTGTCAGTTAATTTAGCATTTAAAAGCTGATAATGCAAATTTATGTGATAATTTGGAGGCTGACGGTTAAAAATGACCGGTTATATTTTGTTTGAAAAGTAAGCATCCTTGGTGTAAATTGCCCTCAACTTTTTTAATAAGGATGGTTAGTGCCAGCTATTCAAATATCATAAATTGTTAAGGGGGATTATAATGAGGAAAAATTATTTCTTAGGTTTTCGTAAAATTGCTTTATTTGCATTAGCTGCAATGATGCTGTTATTCGCGTCCTGCGCGACAAAACCTGCCACCGCTCCAGAGGCCTCTGCCAGGGCTCCTGAGCCTGTTTTTATTGAGCGGCAGACGGCAGAAGGAATTGTAGTCGGTGAAATAAATAAAGAAAACAACACTCAATCATGGAAGGGCGTTCCTTACGCGAAACCACCGGTAGGTGAACTGCGATGGAAAGAACCGCAGGCACCGGATAAACGCACGGCACCATTGAAAACGACGGCGTTTTCCAATGTGTGCCCGCAGTATGTAGATCATGACAGAAACCCGAATACTCCCTGGATTATTCAGGGCAATGAAGATTGTCTGTATCTGAATATCTGGCGGCCGGATACCGAAGAAAAAAATTTACCGGTATTCTTTTGGATTCATGGGGGTGGCAACAGCATTCAGTGGCCGTTGCTTTCCAACACCGATAGTTCCGTCCTTGCCGGGAAGAAAAACATGGTTGTCGTGACAGTAAACTACAGGTTGGGGCCAATGGGGTTTTTCAATCATCCGGCGTTGAAAAGCGGTAGCCCTGAAGATAAAAAAAGCGATTCAGGCAATTTTGCCCTGCTGGATATAATTCAGGCCTTAAACTGGGTTCAGGCGAATATCGGTTATTTCGGCGGCAACGCGCAAAATATCACTGTTGTGGGTGAGTCGGCGGGAGCTTTTAATATTATATCATTGATAGCCTCGCCGCTGACCGAGGGACTATTTCATCGCGCCGTTTCTCAAAGCGGTGGAGTTAGGGTAAGTACTCCGGAAAAAGGAGCAATGCATGCCGAGGAAATTTTGGCCAGGCTATTGGTTAAAAGCGGAAATGTTCCCGATGAAAAAGCCGCTTCAGCAATAATTAGTCAAATGTCTCTGCCGGAGATAGCTTCTTATTTAAAGTCAAAAAGCGCTGAAGAATTTCTGGAAACTTATCCGGAAGGGCCGACCGTCGGCATGATCAGAATACCCAATACTTTTTTGGACGGCACGGTGCTGCCGCTGGATATTTATAAAGCTTTTAAATCGGGAAAATACAATAAAGTTCCTGTTATTTTGGGAACAAATAAAGAAGAAGCAAAATTATTTTTACGTTTGGATAAAACATTCTCGCCCTGGACCAGAGATGGCTCGCTTTTCAGCGACCCGGCAAAGGGCGAGCTTTATACACTCGCGGCTAAATATCAAAGTGACGGTTGGAAAGTCATGGGGGTGGATAATATAGCTAGAATTTTTAAAACAAACGAGGGCCAGCCGGATGTTTTCGCTTATCAGTTTTTATGGGGTGCGGGAGGTTTGAAGGATAGTGTCATCCGCGCGCCTTTCGGATTATTGCTAGGCGCTTGCCACGCGATGGAAATTGATTTTGTTTTTGGGACGGAAAAAACATCTTTGGGGCCTTATGCTTTTATCCCGAAAAACCGTGCTGGGCGCGTTGCGTTATCCGAGGCGATGATGGATTACTGGGCGCACTTTGCCCGCACGGGGAATCCTAACCGTGAAGGTTCAGGCCTTCCGCTGTGGCAGCCTTGGTCTAACGCTAAAGGCGCGCCCAAAACAATTCTTCTGGACGCGGATCTCGAAAATACAAAAATAGAAATGTCTAATCAAGAGCTTACCAATGTCGATATAGAAAAAGCGCTGAGAGCGGAAGCGAGAAGAAAAGAGATAAAACCTTTCTGGGATAATTCGCTTTTCCGTACAGACGCTAAACATTAAAAACCGGTTTTTCGTTGCTTCTCCTGCGCCGCGCGCGGCGCAGGAGAAATCCCTTAAGTCCTGACAGAATTATCTTTGTATGGAGAAAATAATTTCAAAAGACAAATAATTCTAAAAATTAGGGAGGATAAGCCATGAAAATAAAATGGTACGGGCACGCGGCATTTAAAATAACCACGGATAAAGGTATCCGAATCATCATTGATCCTTATGAATCAGGAGCGTATGACGGGGCATTGGCTTACGGTAAAATTGATGAAGAGGCGGATATCGTTTTGACCAGTCATGATCATGCCGATCATAATTATGTAGAAACCATATCCGGCAAATATGTTCTGGTTAATAAAGCCGGTGAATATGACGTGCGGGGCATTAAAATAAAAGCATTCCCTACTTTTCATGATAATTCAGCGGGGAAAGAAAGGGGCGGTAATTTAATCTTTGTTATTGGTGTTGATGATTTGATTTTAGTGCATACAGGCGATATCGGTCACGCGCTTGAACCTGATCTGCTCAAAAAAATAGGTAAAACAGATATTGTCTTGCTTCCCGTGGGAGGGTTTTTCACGATTGATGCCGCGGAGGCGTCAAAAATGACAGATTCGCTTGCTTCCCGCGTAACCATTCCCATGCATTATAAAACAGAAAAATGCGCTTTTCCTATCGCGCCGGTTGAGGCGTTCACTAAAAATAAAAATAATGTTCGAGTTCTCGATAAATCAGAGATAGATTTGAAAAAAGAAAACCTGCCGGAAAAGCCGGAAGTAATTGTCTTGCGGCACGCGTTGTAGAGCGGTTTAGCTTTTCGCATATCCCTTGTCGCTAAAAAAAAGATATGCTATACGCTGCCGGAAAATAATCGTGAATATATATAAAGAGGAGGAAATAATAAATGGGAAGACTTTCAGGTAAAGTGGCGGTGATCACTGGGGCGTCAAGCGGTATAGGCTGGGCAACAGCATTGTTATTTGCCAAAGAAGGGTCTAAAACTGTTATTGCCGCACGCCGCGAAGAAAAGTTAAAAGAACTGGCGGTAGAAATGAAAAAGCTGGGCGGCGAAGTAGTTTATAAAGCCACGGATGTTTCCAAGGAAGATGATATAAAGGCAATGGCACAGGCGACGATTGACGCCTTCGGTACTGCGGATATTCTGGTCAATAATGCCGGCATGGGCGGAGATACGGTTGACCTGGAACATCAGGATGCCAAGGTCTGGATGGATGTCTATCAGACTAATGTTTTGAGTATGGTTTTGGCCACCAAATATCTGGTTAGGCCCATGATCGATAAGAAAAACGGTTCTATCGTCAACATCGCTTCGGTGGCCGGTATTCGTTCGGGTGCGGGCGGCAACGCCTACAGCGCCAGCAAGGCCGCCATGATTAATTTCACGATGACCGCGGCCTGTGACCTTGGAGGTCACAACGTGAGGGTAAACTGTGTATGCCCGGGTCTTTTTGAAACAGAAATGACTCAGAAATTTTTCGATGCCGCAAGATCTAAGGGCAAGATTGACTTGATGGGCAGCCGGTGCGAATTAAGGCGTTATGGAAAGAATGAAGAATGCGCCAACGCCATTTTGTTTTTAGCCAGTGACGAAGCCAGTTTCATTACCGGCCAGTATCTAGCCGTGGACGGAGGAAATACTGCTTCGCTTAACATGCCAGGCATGAAAGTATAATTAAACCTTAAGAAGGGCGGATATCCGCCCTTCTTAAGGTTTAATTATACTTTCATGCCTGGCATGTTAAGCGAAGCAGTATTTCCTCCGTCCACGGCTAGATACTGGCCGGTAATGAAACTGGCTTCGTCACTGGCTAAAAACAAAATGGCGTTGGCGCATTCTTCATTCTTTCCATAACGCCTTAATTCGCACCGGCTGCCCATCAAGTCAATCTTGCCCTTAGATCTTGCGGCATCGAAAAATTTCTGAGTCATTTCTGTTTCAAAAAGACCCGGGCATACACAGTTTACCCTCACGTTGTGACCTCCAAGGTCACAGGCCGCGGTCATCGTGAAATTAATCATGGCGGCCTTGCTGGCGCTGTAGGCGTTGCCGCCCGCACCCGAACGAATACCGGCCACCGAAGCGATGTTGACGATAGAACCGTTTTTCTTATCGATCATGGGCCTAACCAGATATTTGGTGGCCAAAACCATACTCAAAACATTAGTCTGATAGACATCCATCCAGACCTTGGCATCCTGATGTTCCAGGTCAACCGTATCTCCGCCCATGCCGGCATTATTGACCAGAATATCCGCAGTACCGAAGGCGTCAATCGTCGCCTGTGCCATTGCCTTTATATCATCTTCCTTGGAAACATCCGTGGCTTTATAAACTACTTCGCCGCCCAGCTTTTTCATTTCTACCGCCAGTTCTTTTAACTTTTCTTCGCGGCGTGCGGCAATAACAGTTTTAGACCCTTCTTTGGCAAATAACAATGCTGTTGCCCAGCCTATACCGCTTGACGCCCCAGTGATCACCGCCACTTTACCTGAAAGTCTTCCCATTTATTATTTCCTCCTCTTTATATATATTCACGATTATTTTCCGGCAGCGTATAGCATATCTTTTTTTTAGCGACAAGGGATATGCGAAAAGCTAAACCGCTCTACAACGCGTGCCGCAAGACAATTACTTCCGGCTTTTCCGGCAGGTTTTCTTTTTTCAAATCTATCTCTGATTTATCGAGAACTCGAACATTATTTTTATTTTTAGTGAACGCCTCAACCGGCGCGATAGGAAAAGCGCATTTTTCTGTTTTATAATGCATGGGAATGGTTACGCGGGAAGCAAGCGAATCTGTCATTTTTGACGCCTCCGCGGCATCAATCGTGAAAAACCCTCCCACGGGAAGCAAGACAATATCTGTTTTACCTATTTTTTTGAGCAGATCAGGTTCAAGCGCGTGACCGATATCGCCTGTATGCACTAAAATCAAATCATCAACACCAATAACAAAGATTAAATTACCGCCCCTTTCTTTCCCCGCTGAATTATCATGAAAAGTAGGGAATGCTTTTATTTTAATGCCCCGCACGTCATATTCACCGGCTTTATTAACCAGAACATATTTGCCGGATATGGTTTCTACATAATTATGATCGGCATGATCATGACTGGTCAAAACGATATCCGCCTCTTCATCAATTTTACCGTAAGCCAATGCCCCGTCATACGCTCCTGATTCATAAGGATCAATGATGATTCGGATACCTTTATCCGTGGTTATTTTAAATGCCGCGTGCCCGTACCATTTTATTTTCATGGCTTATCCTCCCTAATTTTTAGAATTATTTGTCTTTTGAAATTATTTTCTCCATACAAAGATAATTCTGTCAGGACTTAAGGGATTTCTCCTGCGCCGCGCGCGGCGCAGGAGAAGCAACGAAAAACCGGTTTTTAATGTTTAGCGTCTGTACGGAAAAGCGAATTATCCCAGAAAGGTTTTATCTCTTTTCTTCTCGCTTCCGCTCTCAGCGCTTTTTCTATATCGACATTGGTAAGCTCTTGATTAGACATTTCTATTTTTGTATTTTCGAGATCCGCGTCCAGAAGAATTGTTTTGGGCGCGCCTTTAGCGTTAGACCAAGGCTGCCACAGCGGAAGGCCTGAACCTTCACGGTTAGGATTCCCCGTGCGGGCAAAGTGCGCCCAGTAATCCATCATCGCCTCGGATAACGCAACGCGCCCAGCACGGTTTTTCGGGATAAAAGCATAAGGCCCCAAAGATGTTTTTTCCGTCCCAAAAACAAAATCAATTTCCATCGCGTGGCAAGCGCCTAGCAATAATCCGAAAGGCGCGCGGATGACACTATCCTTCAAACCTCCCGCACCCCATAAAAACTGATAAGCGAAAACATCCGGCTGGCCCTCGTTTGTTTTAAAAATTCTAGCTATATTATCCACCCCCATGACTTTCCAACCGTCACTTTGATATTTAGCCGCGAGTGTATAAAGCTCGCCCTTTGCCGGGTCGCTGAAAAGCGAGCCATCTCTGGTCCAGGGCGAGAATGTTTTATCCAAACGTAAAAATAATTTTGCTTCTTCTTTATTTGTTCCCAAAATAACAGGAACTTTATTGTATTTTCCCGATTTAAAAGCTTTATAAATATCCAGCGGCAGCACCGTGCCGTCCAAAAAAGTATTGGGTATTCTGATCATGCCGACGGTCGGCCCTTCCGGATAAGTTTCCAGAAATTCTTCAGCGCTTTTTGACTTTAAATAAGAAGCTATCTCCGGCAGAGACATTTGACTAATTATTGCTGAAGCGGCTTTTTCATCGGGAACATTTCCGCTTTTAACCAATAGCCTGGCCAAAATTTCCTCGGCATGCATTGCTCCTTTTTCCGGAGTACTTACCCTAACTCCACCGCTTTGAGAAACGGCGCGATGAAATAGTCCCTCGGTCAGCGGCGAGGCTATCAATGATATAATATTAAAAGCTCCCGCCGACTCACCCACAACAGTGATATTTTGCGCGTTGCCGCCGAAATAACCGATATTCGCCTGAACCCAGTTTAAGGCCTGAATTATATCCAGCAGGGCAAAATTGCCTGAATCGCTTTTTTTATCTTCAGGGCTACCGCTTTTCAACGCCGGATGATTGAAAAACCCCATTGGCCCCAACCTGTAGTTTACTGTCACGACAACCATGTTTTTCTTCCCGGCAAGGACGGAACTATCGGTGTTGGAAAGCAACGGCCACTGAATGCTGTTGCCACCCCCATGAATCCAAAAGAATACCGGTAAATTTTTTTCTTCGGTATCCGGCCGCCAGATATTCAGATACAGACAATCTTCATTGCCCTGAATAATCCAGGGAGTATTCGGGTTTCTGTCATGATCTACATACTGCGGGCACACATTGGAAAACGCCGTCGTTTTCAATGGTGCCGTGCGTTTATCCGGTGCCTGCGGTTCTTTCCATCGCAGTTCACCTACCGGTGGTTTCGCGTAAGGAACGCCCTTCCATGATTGAGTGTTGTTTTCTTTATTTATTTCACCGACTACAATTCCTTCTGCCGTCTGCCGCTCAATAAAAACAGGCTCAGGAGCCCTGGCAGAGGCCTCTGGAGCGGTGGCAGGTTTTGTCGCGCAGGACGCGAATAACAGCATCATTGCAGCTAATGCAAATAAAGCAATTTTACGAAAACCTAAGAAATAATTTTTCCTCATTATAATCCCCCTTAACAATTTATGATATTTGAATAGCTGGCACTAACCATCCTTATTAAAAAAGTTGAGGGCAATTTACACCAAGGATGCTTACTTTTCAAACAAAATATAACCGGTCATTTTTAACCGTCAGCCTCCAAATTATCACATAAATTTGCATTATCAGCTTTTAAATGCTAAATTAACTGACAAGTGATTCACGCAAGGAAATTTGTTCATGATTGAAGAAGTACGGGATCGGCTCTATCGGATTGAAGTGCCCCTGCCCAACAGTCCCCTCAAAGAACTTAATTCATATGTGTTTAAAGCGGATGGCCGTAATTTAATTATTGATACCGGTTTTAACCGCGATGTCTGCTGGGAAGCGATGCAAAAAGGAATTGCCGCGCTAGGTATTGACCTTTCCCAAACGGATTTTATGATTACTCATATGCACGCGGATCATTCCGGGCTGATTACGCGTTTGGCTACAAAAACCAGCACTATTTACTTCAGTAGAATAGACGCCAAGGTATACGACAAAGACAACGACTGGCAAGACATGATTGATTACGCGCAAATCAATGGCTTTCCCGCCGATGAACTGATGAAAGCGCTGCACAATCATCCGGGCTACAAATACAGCCCTAAAACCATTCCCGAATTTCACCTAATTGACGACGGCAACATAATCGAAATAGGCGATTACCGTTTAAAATGCATATCCACCCCGGGACATACCCAAGGCCATATTTGTTTATACGAAGAAAACAAAAAAATATTTTTTTCCGGAGATCATATTTTATACGACATTAC
>JAFGKC010000111.1 GCA_016928765.1 Syntrophaceae bacterium | reverse complement strand
TTGCGCCCCATTGCCTCATAAAGAGATTGGATGGAAGCCGAATAAATCCCCAAAGCGCTTGCGGCGCGGCGGATAATCCAACAGGCTGCCTCCTGTGCTGCTTTATCGGCGCTGAACACTTTTGTGTAAATCAAATCGTCAATCAGCTTCTTCCGGAGTTTGGACTCATCTAATATGCTGATATCCTGGCCGTCCACTTCTATTATTTTCGCGCATTTTTCTTTTAACTGGTCTTTATTTTCAAAAATCATAACCACTCCTTAGATGTTATAAACGTGTTAATGATTACTAATTTAAAATCTTTTCAATCGCCTTAATTTTCGCGTTCAGATTAATCAAATACGCTTCCCGCGGCTGTTTGTCGCCGGGGATAGGGTCGTATTCTTCTTCTTTTATAATAGAAGCCATCTTTTCATAATCGGTGCCATACGACTTCAGCAGATTTTCTATTTTTTCGCGAAATCTTTTTGTATATTCAATCGCGCGCGGTATATAGTTTCTGGCGTCATCTCCCGTATAATAGTAACCGTGCGCGAGCACCAGAGTTTCCACATCATACGCGGCCAGTTTCTTCAGTGAATCCAGGTATATATGATAATCTGTCAAAAATTCACTGAAAATGTATTGGCCCAAACCCGGAACACCGACAGATTCCGAAGGAATCAGTACTTTATACTCCGGTATATAAAAACTGAGCATATCGCGCGTGTGGCCAGGAGTTCTAATTATTTCCACATGGATGTTTTGCGCTACCTCCACTATCTCACCTTCTTCCAGCACACGATCAACCAAAAAAGGCTCAAAATAAATCTTGCCATCCGGCGCGAACGTGTTTAATTTTTTTATCAGCTTAATTGCCGATGGCTTTTTTATTATTTCGCTTGCTTCCCGTGAAGCGCAAATTTTCAGGCCGGGCATTACTCTTTTGAGATACCCCGCCGAACCGCAGTGGTCGAAATGCGCGTGGGTTATAAATAGATATTCCGGGCTCCTTTCTCCCATCAGGCGGCGAATTTCCCGCCAATAATGTTCGCCAAAAATATATACACCCGCGTCAAAAATTATCGGGTGCTCGCCATCCAGCAAATATGACGGAACGGCAGACGGCCCCAGACAATAAAAGCTGTCTGTGATTTTGGCCGGGTTACTTTCATAAATCATAGCATGTAGTCCTGTTTTTCGGCGCGCTGCTATCCGCCGCGGATGAATTCAAGATGAAAACAAAAACAAACAATCAAACCAGAAATTGTTTCGCCAATTCTACTTCCGCGCGGCTGCCGATGTAAACAGGTGAACAATCATTTATATTTTCTACTTTTAAGGAAAGAATATCCTCCTTACCGTTTGTGGCCATACCACCCGCCTGTTCGACGATAAATGCCATGGGCTGTAATTCAAATAAAAGCCTTAATTTCCCCCGCGGCGATTTGAGCAGCGCCGGATAAGTAAAGATGCCGCCTCTCTTTATCAGCAGCTGATTTATATCGGGAACGAAACCGCCGCTGTAGCGCAGTTTGTATCCTTCTTTTTCCAGATGCTCGATAAACTTCTGATGCCCAGGCACCCAGTCGCGGCGCAATCCGCCGGGTGAAAAAATCGAACCTTTTTCTTTCATCTTTATATCATCCTGCGCCATCACGTATTCTCCTTCGCGGTTAAGAACAAACTCGTGCGTGCCATTACCCGCGGAATATATCATCGTGATTAGCGGACCGTAAGTGATATAAAGCGCCGCCACCATCGTGTTTCTGCCTGTATCCAGAATGGATTCTTTATGAATGCCGATAATCGTGCCGATAGCCAGATTAGTATCCACCAGCGATGACCCATCCAGCGGATCGGCAGTTACAATATATTTTTCCTTACCGGAGCCTATTTTGGTTATTTCTCTGAGTTCTTCTGACGCGTATTCCCGCACAAAACCGGAATACTGAAGCTGATTTTTCATTATTTCGTCAGTGGCGCGGTCCAGGGATAATTGATCTTCCCCGTATATATTTTTAGAACCGGCAAGCTTGCGGTTGGCTTCATGAATTTTGGCCGAGATATATTTTCCGACCACGGCAATCTGCCAGATGAGCCGCCTTAGTTCCACTTCCACGCCGGCCATCCACATGTGACGCCGCAAATCAACGATGTTTTTCGTGTAATCGTTAATTCCTTCTCCCATATTCGCCTCCGCAATCCTTATAAATTTCTTTATTATTCCAACGAAACACGATTTGCCTCTTGATATAAATCTTCCGGCTCTATTGATTAACATTCTTTGCGTTTTCATGCAAACATTAAGGTAGATCGGGGGTTTACCAATAGCCGCTGGCAGTTATAATCTTGCGATATTTATATATAATATTTCAGGATGTTTATATTTTGCCGCAATCCGCATCCAGCCCGCAAGCGCACTAAAGCTACATAAAAATGAAAGCTTGAAGCTAATAATTATTTCTTTTGACGTTGACTTCAGAAGTTCATTGCGTTAATAAAGTCCACTCTTCGCGCTTCTGGCGCGGTTTTCTTTATTTTTTACATAAATAATTGACAGGAGGTTGTCGTGAGCACAGCAAAATCATATAAAATCGCCGTTATACCCGGTGACGGAACTGGACCGGAAGTTATTGCCGAAGGATTAAAAGTTGTTAAGGCCGTCGCGGAAGCCCAATCTTTAAAATACGATTTAGTCCATTACGATTTGGGCGGCGAACGCTATAAAAAAACAGGCGAGATTCTTCCTGATTCCGTTTTGGAAGAACTGAAAAAATTTAACGCTATTTATCTGGGCGCTATCGGCCATCCCGATGTCAAACCGGGCATTCTGGAAAAAGGACTGCTTTTGCGCCTGCGTTTTGAACTTGATCAATATATAAATCTGCGCCCCGTGAAACTTTACCCCAACGTCCCCTGCCCGCTTAAAGACAAAGGCCCCCAAGATATCGATTTTGTCGTCGTGCGGGAAAACACGGAAGGACTCTATACCGGCGCGGGCGGAGTTTTGAAAAAAGGCACGCTTGATGAAGTTGCCACCCAGGAATCAATAAACACCCGAAAGGGGGTGGAGCGCTGTCTGCGCTACGCCTTTAAATACGCGCAGAAACGCAACAAGGCAAAAAAGCTCACGCTGTGCGGCAAGACAAATGTTCTGACCTACGCATTCGATCTTTGGGAACGCACTTTTCATGAACTTGCCAGAGAGTATCCTGATATCAAAACAGATTACGCGCACGTGGATGCCACCTGCATGTGGATGGTAAAAAATCCGGAATGGTTCGACGTTATCGTCACCGACAATATGTTCGGCGATATTATCACCGATTTAGGCGCGATGATTCAGGGCGGCATGGGCATTGCGGCGGGCGGCAATATCAACCCGGAAGGCGTTTCCATGTTTGAACCTATAGGCGGTTCGGCCCCGAAATACACCGGACAAAACGTTATTAATCCGCTGGCGGCAATTTGCGCCGGCGGCATGATGCTGGAAACACTGGGAGAAGACAAAGCCGGCAAAAGAGTGGAGGCGGCAGTAATAAAACTACTGGAGAGCGGCAAACTCAAAAGCCTTGACGCGGGCAAGATGGGCATGTCCACCAGCGAAATAGGCGATTGGCTGGCTAAAAATATTTAACAATGGCGAAGATTATTCTTCCGCCTGATACTTCTGTAACTTGGCGCGCAATGTCTTGCGGGTGATTCCCAGACGGCGCGCGGCTTCACTTTTATTTCCGCCGCAGGTGGAAAGCGCGTCGAGAATACTTTTTCTCTCCACGTCTTCCAATGATAAATTCTGCGGCTGGTTATCCGCTTGCGGCACATCCGCGACTATACTATCTTCCATAATCAGCGCAATTTCCGCGGCATCAAGCGAATCATTCCTTGCCAAAACCACAGCCCTTTCCACGGCATTCATTAATTCGCGAATATTTCCCGGCCAGCTATACGCCATAATTTTTTGCATCGCGCGCGGCGTGTATCCCTGAATGTTCTTATTATTGCGTTTAGAAAAATGTTTCAGAAAATGCTGCGCCAGTATGGGAATATCCTCTTTTCTTTGACGCAACGGAGGAACATTTAAAGAAACAACGTTGAGCCGGTAAAACAAATCTTCGCGGAAATTACCTTTCTGAATCTCTTCTTTTAAATCTTTATTGGAAGCGGCAATCACGCGCACGTCAACTTTAATAAGATCCGAACCGCCCACGCGCGTTACTTCCCTTTCCTGCAATACGCGCAAAAGCTTCACCTGCATAGCTTTGGACATTTCGCTTACTTCATCAAGAAATAGGCTGCCGCCCTGCGCCTGAATAAATTTGCCTTCGCGCCTTCGCTCCGCGCCGGTGAACGCGCCTTTTTCATGGCCGAAAAGTTCGGATTCCAGCAGTGTTTCCGTAAGCGCGGCGCAGTTAATTTTTATAAAAGGAGCGCTTTTGCGCAGAGAGTTATAATGAATCGCGTTGGCAATCATTTCTTTGCCCGTTCCGGATTCACCCGCAATTAAAACCGTGGCTTCCGTGGGAGCAACCTGAGCCACGGTCTCCAGAAGCTTGGCCATCTCTTTGCTTTGACCAATCAAATTTTGCCGGTCAAACTGCTCGCCTAACCTGCTTTTCAGATATTCATTTTCTTTTTTCAGCCGGTTGTGTTCGGTAGCGCGTTCGATCGTGATTTTCAGCTCGTCAAAGTCCAGCGGCTTGGTCAGATAATCATAGGCTCCTTTTTTCAGGGCGCTCACCGCTGTTTCCACCGAGGCATATGCTGTCATGATAATTACCGGAATTTCCGGATTAATTGTTTTGATTTGTTCCAAAGCTTCAATTCCGGAAACATTGAGCATGCGAATATCCATTAATATCAGGTCAAAAGATTTTTGTTTGACCATTTCGATCGCGACAGATCCGTCGTCCGCGTCAGATACTTTATAGCCCCAGCCGCCCAGCAGCTTTTTAAGCATTGTCCGGTGGGCCAAATCATCATCCACAACCAAAATTGACTGTTCAACCTTCATCGCTGCACCTCATAATTATACTTTTTCTTAACGCGGAAAATATAAAGATACTTTTGCCCCTTTTCCCTTGGCGCTTTCCACAAATATTTTTCCGCCATGAGCTTCCATTATTTTTTGGACTACCGCCAGCCCTAAACCGGTTCCCGCCGGCTTAGAGGTAAAATAAGGATCGTAAATGCGTGGCAGGTCCTTCTCTCCGATACCTGTTCCCGTATCTTTGACTGTTACTTGAAGGTTTTCTTTTTCCTCAAAAATATTTATATCGAGACTGCCGCCATTTTTCATTGCCGCCAAAGCGTTTAAAAAGATGTTTAGCAAAACCTGCTTTACTTTGTCCGGATCAACTTCCGCAAAAAGTTCATCGTTCTCCGGAGCAACACTAATTTTAATATTATTTTTTCGCGCCTCGCCTTCAATTAATTTCAGCGCGTGGTCAACCAAATCTGAAACGCGTGTTTTCTCTTTCTTTAATTCCATGGGGCGCGCAAATTCAATGAGCTGTGTAATAACGCGGTTCAATCTTTCCACTTCGTCAACGATAATGTCCGCTGTTTTTTGATCTTCGCTGTCGGACTGCAATCTCTCTTTTAAATAAACAGCAAATCCTTTGATGGAGCTGAGCGGATTTCTGATTTCATGCGCCACTCCGGCGGCAAGCGAACTGATGGACGTGAGATGCCGGCTTCGCGCCACCTCTTTTTCCATTTCGCGGATTTGCGTGACATCGCGCATAAGCAGAATCTTACCGACAGAAGTGTCTTCATCAATCAATCCCGCTCCAACAGCTTCCCATTTTTGTTTTTTATCGCCGGGAGCATCGATATCAATATCGCGCTCCATTAGCCCGCCTTTTTCGGGTAACTCAGCCAACAAAGATTTCAGAGGGGCAGGCAAAATATTTGTTTCCTTTACATCTGAGATATCGGCGGAAGAACAATTCAGCATCTCCCTCGCTTTTTCATTGCAGCTGATTATTTTACCCGCGTCATCAAAAGCAATAAGGCCGATGGGCATATTCTTCACCAAAGTTTCGGAAAATGCCTGCATGCGGGAAAGCGTGCTGCGCGTTAGACGATAGGCCTGCACCAGAAAAAGAGAAACTATAGCCAATGAACCGACAAGCAAAAGAACGATTATCCTGATAATCGTGTTGCGTGTATCAACAACGGCGGCTTTTTCAATCTTCTCCATGTTAAAGCCGACATAGATCATCAGATTTTCCGACTGCTTTTTTGACTTTTTCTTACCCGCCGAATAAAGAGGAAACAAACCGCGGTACACTTCAAAGGTATCAGCTCCCTGCGGATTGGCGCTCTGCCGCCATCTGATTTCTGTGCTTTGCGCGATTTTCGTAGTATCCAGATCCAAACCGTATTTCTGTCCAACCATCGAGGGGTCGCTGTCCGCGATGATACTTCCCTTTTTATCGGTAATAATTATATAATCAATGTCCGGCTGCTGGGCCGTGGCGATAAGCAATTTTTGCATGTTAAAAAAGCGGCTTTTTTCATCAGCGGCGTCTCGCAATCCCGCCTCGAATGACCGGATCAGTGTCGCACCTTTTTCCACAAAAATCTCCACGGCCTTTGCTTTCTGCCGCTCTAACTGCGCCATCGCCATAATGGTGGTAATAACAATCAAAACGGCAACAGCGCTGATGGCCACCCAGAGAGAAATATCAAAACGGATTTTTTTTCTGCCTTTAATCATTGCCAATGGTATTCAATTTATTTGCGGATAAATGTTATCCACATGGATATTTTAGATGGCTACATATTACCCATAAGTGTGAAATTAATTCAATTTATATTTTAATAAATATCATTATTACAATTACTTACAAAACAATAGCGATAATGGCATGCCGCTTGCTCTAAACCATGTAAACTACAATAAAAAACCGTTTAAAAGGAGAATTGTTATGAAAAAATTAATGTTAACAGTAGTGGCAGTCGGTCTGGGCCTGCTTTTAGTCGCGCCTTCTTTTGCATTTGGCCCGCGTGAAGGAAAAAGCCAAAAGGCAGGATATGGAAACTCTGACGCTGCAAGCCGCAGCTACTGCAGCCAGGCCGGATTGAGCAGATTGGATCTTACCGATGAACAAAAAACCAAAATCGAAGCGATGCATTTAGCTTACCAGAAAGACACACGGCCAATCAGAGAAAAAATGTCCGATAAATCCGTGGAATTACGGAGGCTTTGGGCACAGGCTAATCCTGATAAGAAAAATATTGAGGCCAAGCAAAAAGAAGTTAGGGTGTTACGTGACCAGTTGGAAGACAAAAGAACCGCGTTTCGCCTGGATGTCAACAAAGTCCTAACACCCGAGCAGAGAGAAAAAATTGCTGCCTACGGTTGGGGCAGAAAATCCGGTTTCGGACCGCGTGGCGGCATGAGAGGTCCGGACAGAGGTTTTGGTCCGGGAATGTGTTACTAATTGAAACCCTTCTAAGTAGCTTTACCTTCTTTCCAACAACGGGAGAGCTTTTGCTCTCCCGTTGTTTTACATCCGGGCAAAAATAGTTTATAATCTTAAGCTATGGAAAATGCCCTGTCCAAAAAAGATGCTACTGTCAAAAATTGCCGCAACAATTACTTACTGCCTCTACTTTTTCTGATTTCTTTTTCCGCGACAGTATTAATAATGCCCGCGGCTGCGCGCGCCACGGCAGATATGGAATTACCGGAAACTTCTTACGGCATGGAAAACACGGCATTCAAAATATTGGTTGTGTACGCCACGCGCGCCGGCTCTACCGCTGAAGTTGCCGATGCTATCGGAAAAAAACTCGCCCAGAGCGGTGTTGCTGTGGATGTAAAACCTCTGAGAAATGTTCAAACTTTAAATGGCTATCAGGCCGTTGTCCTGGGAAGCGCCATCCGCCGATGCGCTGTTTTACCGGAACTGACGGATTTTGTTAAAACCTATAAAGACGAATTAAGTAAAATACCCACCGCCGATTTTATCGTTTGCATGATTGTAAGGGAAGACACCGAAAAAAACCGCAAAACCGCCGTTTCCTATCTTGATCCTTTGCGCGCCGAGGTCGTACCTGTGGACACGGGTATTTTTGCCGGAAAATTGGATTATTCCAAGCTAGGCTTTATTGACGCGATCATCATCAAATATTTCATCGGCACGCCGGAAGGCGATTTGCGCGATTGGCAAAAAATCAATGATTGGGCTGCCGACCTCCTCCCTAAATTACAGAATATAAATAAAGCAAAATAAGAGAAGCGGTTTTTCACTCCTGTCTTTACTGAAAAGCTACTGTGAAAAATGGACAGTTGAGATCAGGGCAAATACTTCCACAGGACGTCACATGGGCTGGTTGTGGTCATTATGATGATAATCTTTTCAGACTATCGCGGTAAACTTTAGCGACTTCTTTATCTTTAAACTGTTTACTCATTTTTTTAAGCACTTGGCAAGCCTCATCAAGAGAAAAGTTTTCACTATCAGTGAAACAGCGATGGTCACGGTGACGGATAAAGTAACCTAACGCAGCGGCAGCGCTTAGGCGTATCTTAGGTTTTTCATCCAGAAACGCTCTTATTATAATTTTTACTGAATAGCTGACCGATATTATATGCCCATCGATGAATGCGAATGAATCATTTATGTCATCCCGGTTATACGCATCATTTTTAACCCTGGCAATCACGAATTCTAAAGGTGGGGCTTCAGCAAAAATATCAACTTGACCAATTTTTTTGTAGAGTTCCCATTTCTGATCATCAAATTTCTTGAAGTCCATCGCCAAGCAGAATAAAACTTTCCCACAAATTCTCAACGGATTCAGTCTTTTGGGACATCCTAAATGATGCGGACGATACAGCCCTTGAACACAATTGATGAGAAGATTTGTTGTGCCAGACATAATGTGCAGATGGTCTTTGGCCAAATGATACAGGAGAGGGTCATGGAGAATAATAGGCTGGAGTGGCTTCCAAGGTTTATTGGGTCGTTTCTTTTTCGCTACAGTGGGCATATATCACCTCTTGACGCCAGTTAGCTATATGAAACTAAAATAACATCAAATAATTTTACTACATCCTCAACCTGCCCAATTCGCTGTAAAAATTTATTGTAATTGCCATAGTAGGTAGCTGTAAAAACAAAATCAAGAAATTGGTCACTTTTCTCCAGTTTAAAATGATTGAATATTTTCTTGATATGCTGCTTCTAAATAGAGATATCATCCTGTATGTAAATGAAAAATGTGGTTTTCCGCAATAATTAATGACACAGGATTACTCGAATTTAATCCAAAGGCACCATTGTTCATTTGCATATTCAGATAATGGCACAAGATTAATGTCATGGTTGCGGAAATGTGTTTTTAATTTTTTTTGTAGATTTTTAAAACTCTGTTTTTGCAATTCTAAAGTCATTTGATGTTCTAAATAAGCTCCACTGCCACGGAACAACTGAAGCTGACCGTTAATAACTCGCCAGTTGCATTCTGTAACACCATTAAGAAAGAAAATTTGCACTCGCCAAGAAAGTTGGATTACACAGACTAAGCCTCGCCTGCCCATAAAATTGGAAGCTCTTTCGCTAATGAGTTCTATTATTTTCTCTGAGCTTAATGCACCGTTCTCGTCTACTGGCGGTGATGGCGGTGTAGTATGAAACAGTCTCTTTAAAAAATCCATTGAACCCTCCTTGTTGTATTACAGCGATAAATACTCAATCTTGATCGTTGAATCCTTCTTAGCGCCACATTCAAGTGCCTTTAAAAAGCTGTTAAGGGTAGCCTCGCCTCCTGACATGTCCTCCCGCATTTCCCTAAATGCAACAGAGATTAGGTCATGACGCAAAACACTTGACCTTACCCCCGGAAACTGATCCATTTTCAAATAGAGTTGTTCCTGATAAAATAATGAGCAATGGAGGGACAACCGATGAAAGGG
>JAFGKC010000110.1 GCA_016928765.1 Syntrophaceae bacterium | reverse complement strand
TGCCCGTTTTGACCACCCCCCTGTTATAGGTTTGAATACTTTGGCTGTTTCGCTCAAGGCCGGGATTTCCGCTATTGCCTTCGAAGCAGAAAAAACCATTGTTTTGGAAAAACAAACCCTTATCAAAAAATGCAACGCCAAAGGTATTGCCCTGATAGGGCTGTAATTAAATTCAAAAATCAAAGTGCAAAAAGTAAAATGACAATGCAAAATTTAAAATTTTTGGATTTTGATTTGTATTTTTGATATTTAATTCTTACATTTTACATTTACTATTATTATGGGAAAAATACGGGTTGCTGTTATCGGCGTAGGTTATATGGGACAGAGGCACGCTCGGATTTTTTCCGAACTTGAAAATACTACTCTTGCCGGCGTATGCGACGAATCCGAAGAGCGCGGAAGAAACATATCTTCACTTTACAACGTGGCAGTATATTCCGATTACCGCCGGCTTATAGGAAATGTGGATTGTATAAGCATAGCTACCCCGACTAAATCCCATTACGCGATAGCAAAAGATTTTTTAAGAAACGGCATCCATGTACTGGTAGAAAAAATAATAACTTCGAAAGAGAAAGAAGCACTTGAACTTATCCGGCTTGCGAAAAAGAATAATCTCGTCCTCCAGGTCGGGCACGTGGAAAGATATAATCCAGCAGTTATTAAATTATGCGAACTTGTTTCAAAACCGCGTTTTATAGAATGCCACCGCGTAGGTCCTTATCCCGGCAGAGGCACGGAAACTAATATCGTTAAGGAAGTTATGATACATGATTTGGACATAATTTTGCGTCTTACAGGTAGTAAAATTAAAACAATAGACGCTTTCGGAACAAAAGTTTTATCAGAGACCGCGGACATAGTTAATGCCAGAATAAATTTCTCTTCGGGCTGCATCGTCAATATTACTGCCTCAAGAGTAAGCGAGAAACCGTTAAGAAAAATCAGGGTCTTTCAGCCGAAATCTTATATTTCTCTTGACTATTTTAACCAGACCATAGATATTTCAGAGAAGGGACCGGACAATACAATTAAAAAAACTTCCGTTCCGATAGAAAGGAAGGAGCCGTTAAAAGAAGAACTACGGGATTTTCTTGACTGTGTGAAGTATAATAAGAAACCTAAAGTGAGCGGCGAAGACGGTCTTAAAGCATTGCGATTAGCTAATAGGATATGTGAGAAATTGAGAGAATAAAAGTGAGAAGTCAAAAGGTAAAACTTAAACACAAAAAGATTTTGGTTTTGAGTTTTTAATTGTGGTTTTTACTTTTACGTTTTAACTTTTAAGTTGCAAGATTTGGAAAGGTGGCTGAGCGGCTTAAAGCGCACGCTTGGAGAGCGTGTGACCTGTGAAAGGGTCCCAGGGTTCAAATCCCTGCCTTTCCGCCTTCGCCCACCGTAAGCGGGCTTCGGCGGATACAATCCGCCATAAGAAGACCGCGAAGGCGGGCCTGATTTGGTAATAGCGACCTACGGCGGACACAGTCCGCTTAAAAGATTGTACGAAGACGATTCCGTTAAAATAATGTATAAAGCAATAGAGAAATTTTTCAAACTCAAAAAATTAAACACAGATATTCGCACGGAAGTCATCGCAGGCATAACAACTTTCATGGCGATGGCGTATATCATTTTTGTCAATCCTGCAATGATTTCGCAGACGGGAATGGATTTCAACGCCGCGATGATGGCTACCTGCATTGCAGCCGCAATCGCCACGATTATGATGGGGTTATACGCTAATTACCCAATCGCTCTTGCGCCTGGAATGGGACAGAACGCTTTTTTCACTTATATAGTTTGCCTTAAATTAGGCATTTCTTGGCAGATAGCTTTAGGATGTGTTTTTATAGAGGGCATTCTTTTTATTATTCTTACCGTGACAAAAGCAAGACAGGCGATTATCGAAGCGATACCTGCTTGTATCAGATACGGCACTGCCTGCGGAATAGGATTATTAATTGCTTTTATCGGGCTTATCGATGCAGGTTTAATAGTTTCCGACCCTGCGACTTTGGTTACTTTGGGAGACGTGACCGGTCCTGCGACACTTTTGGCTTTATTTGGGCTTATCGTTACAGGCGTGCTTTTAATTAAAAATATAAGAGGCGCGATGCTTTGGGGAATACTGATTACCGCGGCGGCGGGGATTCCTTTCGGTATTGTCAAGTGTCAGGGTTTTATGTCGCTTCCGCCATCGATGTTGCCCACGTTTTTACAAATGGATATCGTGGGTGCGCTTAATTGGGGGCTTTTATCAATTATATTCGTATTCTTGTTCATGGATATTTTTGATACTGTCGGCACTTTGGCCGGGGTTGGAGAGTTGGGGGGATTCATGAAAAAAGGCAAGTTCCCCCGCGCCGGAAGGGCGATGATGTCCGATGCAGTCGGAACATGTGTCGGAGCCGCCTGCGGAACACCAACAGTAACCAGTTACATTGAAAGCGCCGCAGGGATATCAAGCGGCGGGCGTTCGGGATTGGCAAGTGTTATTACTGGGCTTGCTTTTTTGGCGGTGCTATTTTTCTCGCCGCTTGTGAAGATGATAGGCGGCGGATATCAGACAGCCGCAGGAATTCTTTTAAGACCGATTACAGCGCCCGCATTAATTATCGTAGGAAGCATGATGTTGCGTTCCATTACAAATATTGACTGGAAGGATTACAGTGATTCTATCCCTGCGTTTCTGGTTATTATAGTTATGCCACTCACATTTAGTATAGCCACAGGCATCGCAGTTGGCTTCATCAGTTATTCCGCCTTAAAACTATTTACTGGACAGGGCAAAAAAGTCTCGTGGTTAGTATATCTTTTGTCAGCTTTGTTTGTTTTAAGGTTTTTATATCTAAAATCACTATGATATGAGAAATATGAATCAAAACTTGCAGCCTCAAAATACCGGCTTTTACGGGCTGGGTATCACACCCGTTTTTTTGAAAACACTGGAAAAATTAGAATTCAAAGAACCCACCCCGATTCAACGTCAAGCCATGCCGGTTGCAATAGAGGGGAAAGATGTAGTGGGCATTGCGCAGACGGGCACCGGTAAAACGATTGCTTTCGGCATTCCGATGCTCCAGCGATTAAATCAGACAAAGGGGCGCGGATTAGTTGTCGTTCCCACGCGCGAACTCGCTATCCAGGTTGATGACGCCTTACATCAGGTTGGTTTGGGCATAGGACTAAAAACAGCTGTTCTTATAGGCGGGACGGCAATACGCCCTCAAATACAAGCGCTTAACCGAAATCCGCACATTATAATAGCAACGCCGGGCCGGCTAAACGACCATTTAGAACAAAGGACAGCGCGGCTTTCAAACGTTAACGTTGTTGTGCTTGACGAAGCCGACCGCATGTTGGATATGGGATTTGAGCCGCAAATTAGAAGAATTTTTAATGTGCTTCCGCATAACCGCCAAACCATGCTTTTTTCCGCGACAATACCGCATGCGATTATGACCATGGCTACAAAATATATGAAACTGCCGATTAGGATAGAAGTTGCTCCGACCGGCACGACAGTTGCTAGTGTAACGCAGGAAATTTTTATTGTTTCCAAAGATGTAAAACCACGTCTGGCAGAGAAACTTCTTAAACAATATCACGGTCCGACGCTTATTTTCACGAGGACAAAACGCGGAGCAAGTAAACTTACAAGGACGCTTTGCAGTATCGGTCATAGAGCCGCAGAAATTCATTCCAACCGTTCTCTTAATCAGCGCCGCGAGGCGCTTGAAGGATTTAAATCAGGAAAATATCGCATATTGGTAGCTACGGATGTCGCCTCGCGCGGCATCGATGTAATCGGCATTGAACTGGTAATTAATTATGACCTTCCCGATAACTCTGAAGATTATGTTCACCGAATCGGACGGACAGCCCGCGCAGGTGCTAACGGACACGCAATCTCGTTTGTCACCTCCGAGCAGAGGCGTGATGTACAGCGTATCGAAAGGCTGATAAGAAAAAGTCTTCCGATTTCACCGCTTCCGGCGGGCCTTCCTCCT
>JAFGKC010000109.1 GCA_016928765.1 Syntrophaceae bacterium | reverse complement strand
ACCAAATCTGGTTTTGAAAAATTAAAAAAAGATTTGGAAATATTAAAAAATGTATCCATTCCTGAAAATGTTCGTGACATCGAACAGGCGCGCGCGCATGGAGATATTTCTGAAAACGCAGAATACGCGGCGGCAAAAGAACGCCAATCTTTTCTGCAGGGCAAACTGCAGGAGCTGGAAAACAATCTGGCCATGTCCAACGTCATTAGTTTAAAGGGATTGACCACCGAAAAGGCTACATTCGGCTGTTATGTGACCGTCGCGGACAGCGACAGCGGCGAAGAAATAAAATATCAGCTCGTAGGACCGCTCGAATCAGACATCAATCAAAATAAAATATCCGTAACTTCACCCATTGGAAAAGCGCTGATCGGCAAAGCTGTCGGCGCGGAAATCAGTGTGAAAACTCCCGGCGGGACGCGAGGTTTCGAAATTATGGATATATCCATTAAGGATAAATAAAATATCTCTATTCAAGAATAATCGAGGCATCAACAGCGACAATTCCGGCGGAGGAGACGATTAACGGATTAATATCAATTTCCTTGATTCGCGGGTGCAAAAGTCCGATTTCACCTAGTGCCACGAGAAATTCCGCGAATTTATTTTTATCAATTGCCGGGCCGCCGCGAAAACCTTCCAATATTTTTTTCGCGGGAAACCGGTCAATGAGGCCCAAGGCGTCATTTTTACTTAAGGGAGCAACGGCAAACACGCTCTGCTCAAAAATCTCAGCCATAATGCCGCCTATCCCCATCATTACCGCGGGGCCAAAATGCCGGTCTTTCAGCATACCCAGAATAATTTCAGCTTTGCCTTCAATTTGCTGCTGCAGCAGCACGTAGCCTTTTTGATTCATTGATGACATAAGTGCAGTGAAACTGTTTTCCGCTCCTGCCTCATCGGTAATATTGAGTCGCACCAGTCCCATTTCCGTTTTGTGCGCCGCGCAGGGGAAAATGCCCTTCATGACCAGCGGAAAACCGATTTTGCCGGCGGCTTGCACGCATTCTTCGATTGTTTTTGCCTTTTCTTCTTCAACAACAGGAATGCCGTACGCGCGCAATATTTTCTTCGAAATATGTTCGTCCAAAGGCCCATGCGCGGTATCTATGGCGGCAAGCAAATCAGCAGAGAGTACGTGGCGCGAAGGAGTTTTCTGAATCATCGGCGTGACTTCGCCTTTATCCTTTTGGTGCATTACGGCAGCCAGGCATTCTACGGCGCGTTCCAGTTCCTGAAAAATCAGCACATCGTTTTTTTGCGCCTGTTTTTGCGCTTCAAAAGAGGAGTCCCGCAGTCCGAAAAGCCAGATAAAAATAGGCTTGCCTGATTTACGAGACTTATCGGATATTTCAGCCATGTTGAGCATAATCTTGGAATTCCCGGCAAAGCCGCAAAGTAAAATGGCGTCCACCCCTGTGTCGGCTAAAAGGCTGTCTAATGACTTTTGGTAAACATCCAGACCTTTACCCATGCTGGCTTCTATCGCCGGCCAGATATCCACGGGATTATTAACCGGCATCCAGTCGGGGAAAAGTTTTTCTAAAGATTTTTTCGTTGCCGCATTAAAATCAGCCAAAGAAAGTTTATATTGCTCGATAAAATCCGTGGCCACGATTCCCGCGCCGCCGCTGGCGGTTAATATTGCCACGCGTCCCAAACCAGCGGGACGCCGGGGATGAACCGAGAGACACCTGCAGATATCCACCATCTGCTTAAAATCGCGCGCCTCAATTACGCCGGCCTGAGACAGAGCTCCTTCAATGATTTTATGATTGCCCGCAAGAGATGCGGTGTGGCTGATCGCGGCCTCAGCCCCGCTGGCGCTTTTTCCGCCTTTTAAAACAACAATGGGCTTGTCGCTTTTTGAGCATAATTCAATAAAGCGGCGGCCATTGACAATTGATTCCAGATAAAGCCCGATAACTTTTGTTTGTTCATCGCTTTGAAAGTATTCAAGCAGATCACATTCTTCGATATCAATCTTGTTTCCCACCGAACATACCTTGTTAATACCAGTAATGCGATTACTGACAATATCCATCAAAAAGCCGCCGGAAAGCATGCCGCTTTGAACAATAAGCGAAAGATGTCCGGGGATAAAACCATCTTTGATCGCTTCCGGCACCATAAAAGAAAAAACGTGGCCTTTTACTCCGTCCACCAGCCCCATGCAGTTAGGCCCCCAAAGACGAATGCCGGTTTCCCGCCTGATTTTCAGAAGTTGCATTTGCAGCTCGTTGCCCTCCTCGCCGATTTCTGAAAACCCAGCCGATTCGATAATAACGCCTGGAATATTCTTGTCGGCGCAATCTGATACCGCCTGCGGCACTTCTCTGGCCGGAACAAAAATTATGGCTGTGTCTACATCGCCCGGTATTTTTTTCACAGATGGATAACAGGGCAATCCTTCCATGATGTCATATTTCGGGTTTACCGGATAAATATTCCCCTTAAAAGTAGTTATCAGATTTCTCAAAATGGAATTGCCGCCTTTAGCCCGATTTGGTGAAGCTCCGATAACGGCAACACTTTTAGGTGAAAAAAAATATTCCATAAGGCCAATCTCCAAAAAAATATAATTTCTTAATAAAAACAAATAAGGCAGCACGTTACCAAACGCGCTGCCTTATTCCTCAATGTTTGAAAATGTTCTGTAGCGTAAAATCCCGATCTTTAAATGCGCGAATTATTGTTTTTCCGCGACGCTTATGCGCGTTATGGCCCTGGCCAGCGCAACGCGCATTTTTTCATATTCTTCACTATCCTTTGCGATTTTAGCCAGCCGATCTTCCGCGTTATCTTTAGCTCTTCTTGCCCTGTTAACGTCGATTTGGTCTGATCTTTCCGCTGTTTCTATTAAAATAGTAACTTTATTTGCGGTTACTTCAGCGTAACCGGTGTTGACTGCAAAATACACTTTTTTATTGTTGCGCGTAAAATTCAGTTGACCTATATCCACGGAACTTAAAAGGGCTTCATGGCCCCGCAGCACTCCAAATTCACCTTCGGTGCCGGGTATCGTAACTTCTTCCACGTTACCTGAGAAAGCCATTCGTTCCGGTGTTACAATTTCTAGAGTTAAATCATCAGCCATTTTACTTGCTCCAATCCGATATTACTGACTAATCTTTTTCGCTTTTTCCACTGCTTCTTCAATGCCGCCAACCATCCAGAACGCCTGCTCGGGCAAATCATCGTGCTTGCCTTCCAGGATTTCTTTAAAACCGCGGACTGTATCCGCCACGGAAACAAACTTGCCTTCTGTTCCGGTAAACTGCGCGGCGACAAAGAACGGCTGAGAAAGGAATCTCTGAATCTTGCGGGCGCGGCTGACGGTAAGCTTATCTTCTTCGGAAAGTTCGTCCATACCCAGAATCGCGATGATGTCTTGCAGGTCTTTGTATTTCTGCAGCGTCACCTGTACCTGACGGGCTACACTATAATGCTCCTGACCCAAAACATTCGGATCCAGAATGCGAGAGGTGGAATCCAGAGGATCCACCGCGGGATAAATACCAAGTTCGGCGATCGGACGGGACAAAACGACGGTTCCGTCAAGATGCGCGAAGGTGGTCGCGGGAGCGGGGTCGGTCAAGTCGTCGGCAGGCACGTAAACGCACTGCACGGCGGTAATCGAACCTTTGGTTGTGGAGGTAATCCGTTCCTGCAGTTCGCCCAGGTCGGTAGCCAGTGTAGGTTGGTAACCGACGGCGGAGGGCATGCGTCCCAGCAAAGCGGACACTTCGGAACCGGCCTGCGTGAAACGGAAAATGTTATCGACGAAGAAAAGCACGTCCTGGCCTTCCACATCACGGAAATATTCGGCAGCCGCCAGACCAGTCAACGCGACGCGGGCACGCGCTCCGGGGGGTTCAGTCATCTGGCCGTAAATCAGCGCGGCCTGCTTGATAACGCCGGATTCCAGCATTTCTCGGTACAGATCGTTTCCTTCACGGGTTCTTTCACCCACGCCGCAGAACACGGAAATTCCGCCGTGGTGCATGGCGATATTATGAATCATTTCCATCATGACGACGGTTTTGCCGACGCCGGCGCCGCCGAACATGCCCATCTTGCCGCCGCGGGGAAACGGAACCAGAAGGTCAATAACCTTAACGCCGGTTTCCAGAACGTGAACTGAAGTGTCCTGCTCCAGAAAGGCTGGCGATTCTCTGTGAATCGGAGCGAAATTTTTGGCATCGATTATTCCCAAGCCATCGACAGGCTGCCCGATTACGTTTTGAATTCTTCCCAGGCATTCTTTTCCGACAGGAACCATGATGGGCGCGCCAGTATCTTTCGCTTTCATGCCGCGAACCAATCCGTCGGTAATGTCCATGGCGATACAGCGCACAACATTATCTCCGAGATGCTGCGCGACTTCGATAACCAGGTTATCTTCCTTATCGTTAATCGCGGGGTTGGTAATCCTGATGGCGTTAAGAATACTCGGCAACTTGCCCTCTTCAAAAGCCACGTCAACAACCGGACCAATTACTTGTACAATCTTTCCAACATTCATAACTATCTCCTTAACAATAGTCGTATTTACTTATATTT
>JAFGKC010000108.1 GCA_016928765.1 Syntrophaceae bacterium | reverse complement strand
GAGATTCCCTTGATGATGATTTTAACACCGCTCAGGCCTTGGGTTATGTTTTTGAAGCGGTGAGGCTGCTGAATAGTATTTTTGTCGCCAAAAAAGGAATTACGGCAAATGATAAAAGAAATATACTGCAGGTATCAAAGAAGCTCTTTGATTATTTTGGATCTGTTTTGGGAATTTTTCAGTATGACCCGGACAATTATTTTATAACTGATAAAGAAAAAGAATTGTCCAAAAGAGGGCTGGATATAAATCAAATTGAAACACTGATCGAAGAAAGAAAAACAGCGCGTAAGGCTAAAGATTGGGCAAGGGCGGATGAAATACGAAATCAATTGGCCAGGATGAACGTAGTGCTAAAAGATACAAATAATACAACAACTTGGATAATCGAATAGTTAATCTTCCTTTTTTCCCCGAGCGTTAAATCTCTACATTATCATATTCTCCATATAAGCAGGCTATTTTACGTATGACAGTGAAAACAATGGAAAATATCGTAAAAAGTGGTATAAATACATTAATATATCTTTAACTTGATGAGGAGCATTATGAACAAACTATCGATGAAAGTTTTCTTGACGGTTATTGTCTGCGCGGGAATATTTTTTGTTCTGAATTTATATAATAACGACAGTGTTTCAGCGCTGGACAAAAGCGTCTATAAGGATATCAAAACGTTTAACGAAGTTTTTGACATGGTGAAAAAAAATTATGTTGAAGAGGTAGATTCCACAACTTTAATTCAAGGCGCGATTAACGGGATGATCAGGTCGCTTGACCCGCATAGCTCTTACATGACGCCTGAATTATATAAAGAGCTGGAGGTGGAAACACAAGGGCAGTTTGGCGGCATTGGTATTGAAATAACCATCTTAAAAGATGTTCTGACAGTAGTGTCTCCTATTGAGGGAACCCCCGCTTTTGCGGCTGGTGTGAAGCCGGGGGATCAAATTATCAGGATTGACGGTAAGTCCACAAAAGATATAACAATAATGGAAGCAGTAAAGAAATTACGTGGCCGAAAAGACACTAAAGTGACTATTACCATTATGCGTGAAGATATAACCAGTCCCCAGGACATTGTTTTGACACGCGCCATTATTCAGGTTAAAAGCGTGCGGTATAAAATATTTGAAGACGGTATCGCATATTTGCGTATCGCGTCTTTTCATGAAAGAACGTCAGATGATGTCCGGAAAGCATTGCGTGATCTTAATGAGAAAGTACGCCCGATGAAAGGATTGGTGCTGGATTTGAGGAATGATCCGGGCGGTTTGCTTCTTCAGGCGATTGAAGTTACTGATATGTTTCTGTCATCAGGAGTAATTGTTTCCACGCGTGGCCGCACGAAAAACATGGAAACCAAGTCTATAGCCCGAAATGATATGAACGAAATAACTTGTCCGATAGTTGTTCTGGTCAATGAAGGTACGGCTAGCGCGGCGGAAATTGTTGCCGGGGCGCTGCAGGATAACGGCAGGGCTTTAGTCGTGGGAACGCAGACTTTTGGCAAAGCATCTGTTCAAACGATAATTGCTCTTGAAGATGGTTCCGCTCTAAAGCTGACCACCGGACGTTATTACACTCCAAATGGAAGATCTATTCAAGCTGAAGGAATCACGCCCGATATAGTTGTTAAATATTCGATTCCGTCTGAAGAAACCGTCTCTGAATGGGAACGTGAAGGACGTCTCAGAGAAAAAGATCTTAAAGGGCATATAAAGCCTGCTAATAAAGATAAGACAAAGGCTAATAAAATTAAAGATAAAGAGATCGTCGATTCTGCTGACCTCGCCTTAGATAATCAACTTAAAACCGCGGTGGATATTTTGAAGGGCTGGGACATTATGAAGAAGAATATTAGCGGCTGATGTTTATCAAGAAGGATTGTTCTAGTTGGCGAAAAAAAAATCGAAAAATAATTATTTAAACGGATTATTAGTTTTTTTTATTGTCGTTTCCGTTGCGGCTATAGTTTACGTGTTATCGATACAGGAACAAAGGCCTCAAAGTGAAAAGAAAAAACAGGCACCCGTTCAAACAAAAACAGAAAAGATAATTTCGCCAGATAAGAAAAAAGGCAAACAAAAGCCGGTAGTGGCAAAAATTGAAAAATCGCCGCTTCCGAAAAAGCAAATAGCTATAATCATTGATGATATTGGTCATGATTTGGAAGCGGTTAATGCTTTGTTAAAGATTAACGCCGATATTACTTTTTCTATTTTGCCTTTTTTGGCTCACACCCGAGAAGCGGCGGAAATTATTCGTCGGTCAAAAAGAGAAATATTGCTGCATTTGCCGATGGAGCCAGTTTCATATCCTGCGGATAAACCGGGAGAAGGCGCTCTTTTTACCGATATGAATGATAAAGAATTACTGCATCAGTTGGATAAAAATATTGCTTCTGTACCTTATGTTGTCGGCGTGAATAATCATATGGGATCTAAATTTATGATCGACAAAGAAAAGCTTGTATTAGTATTCGGCAGGCTCAAGAGAAAGAATTTATTTTTTATCGATTCGCGGACGGCTGTCAACAGCCAGGCGGTTGCTGCTTCAAAAGTTATTGGCTTGCCACTAGCTGAAAGAAAAATATTTATTGATAATAACAGGGATTATAAAGAAATTTACAATAATCTAATGAGCGCGGCAAACTATAACAATGATTCTTCTCCGTTGATTCTTATTGGTCATCCTTATCCGGAAACTATTCGTGCGCTTAGGGATGCTGTAAAGGAATTGCGAAAAAAAGGAATAGTCATTGTGCCTGTTTCGCAAACGCTTAAAGCAAAACAGTCTGCAGGTATTTCATAATAAAATGTTGTTGGATGGCATTTAAAATTAAATATGGATAAAAAAAGAAAAAATTTATTATTTATAGTTATTTTGCTTTCTCTTTGTGTGTCCGCATGCAGTGTTGTGCAGCAGCATGTGCGTTTGCCTTACGTGCCCATGGAAACTACAGTGCATAATGCAGAAAACTCTTCTGCCGGTGCAATGTATCACTATTCTGTTGGCGTTCTTTTGCGTCTTAACGGTGAGACGGAAAAAGCAATAGCCGAGTTGGAGAAAGCCATGGCGGCAGATCCAAATTCTGCCTATCTCGTAGTAGAGCTTATCTCTCTTTACGCCGCGAAGGGAGATTTCAAAAAAGCGATTGCCTTGGGGGAAAAAGAGGTTGTTAAATCTCCGGATAATATGGATTTGCGCCTGGTCATGGGTGGACTTTATCTTAATACGCGTGATTACAAAAAAGCGATATCCGAACATGAAAAAGTAATCGAACTGGACCCGAAAAATGTTGTTGCCTATCTTTATTTATCAATAATTTACGCTGCGGAAAATAATTTCATTAAAGCTGACGAATATTTTAAGAAAATGCTCAAAATTGACCCAGATAATGTTACTGGTATCTATTATTACGCCAAGCTTTTAGCGGATATGGAAAAATATTTAGAATCGGAGTCAATGTATAAAAAAGTAATTTCGTTAAGACCTCACTTTGAACCGGTCATGTATGATTTAGCCGCTCTCTATGAAAAACAGGGAAAAACAGACAAGGCAATTGCGCTTTACCGAAATTATTATGATGAGAATCCCGCCCGTTTCAATATAAGAATAAAAATAGCGGAGTTACTCATTCGGGAAAAGAAGAATGAAGAAGCTATAGCGGAATATCGGGAGTTATTGAAAATTGACCCGGATAATAGGGAAGCGAGGCTAAAGCTCGGAATATTATATTATGATATGCGCAAATTTAACAAAGCAGCTGAAGAATTTATATACATATTGGGAAAAAATATCAAAGACGACAGGGTGCGTTTTATGCTGGCCAGCTCTTATGAAGAAAATGGAGAAAACTCTTTGGCAATCTCGGAGTATAGTAAAATATCTTCTGAGTCTGAATTATTCGCGTCAGCGCAGATCCACAGCGCCATGCTTCTAAAAAAAGAAGGCAAAATAAGTGAAGCCGTCCAATTGGTGGAAGAGGCGGTAAAAATTAAAAAGGACCAGATAAATTTATATTTATATTTGTCAACGCTCTATGAAGAAACGAAAAATAACAAAGAGGCGGAAAAAATTCTTCTTGAAGGAATAAAAACACATCCCAAGAATGTTGATTTGCGCTACGCCCTAGGAGTTGTTTACGAAAAAACGGATCGTTTTCCCAAAAGTATTACGGAAATGGAAAATATATTGAAGATAGATCCAGAACATGCGGACGCGCTTAACTTTATTGGCTACAGTTATGCGGAAAGGAATATCAATCTGGATGAAGCGGAAAAAATGATTATCAAAGCTTTGCAGTTAAAGCCCGATAATGGTTACATCATCGACAGTTTGGGTTGGGTGCATTTTAAGCAAAATAAACTCGATAGCGCTTTGACCCATTTAAAAAAAGCGATGGAATTACTTCCTGACGATTACAACATCATCGAACATTTAGGCGATGTTTATCACAAATTGGGTAATATTAAAAAAGCGAGGGAAATGTATGAACGCGCCATACAACTCGCGCCGGATAATGATGCCTTAAAGAAGAAGCTTGCGGATTTAGGTGAAAAAAAGAAATAAAAAGAAAGTTACTTGATAACCAGCTATTAAATTAAGTAAATGGTTATTATATAAACCAGCTTTAACTTCATTAATTATTTTTAATATCTAAAAATATTAATTTCACGCATTCTAATAGTCGATTATTATGAATAAAAAAAGGGAAATAAATATTTTAATTAAATTGCTAATTATTTTAATGGCGGTTAATTATGGCTGTGTTAAAAGCGATTTACGTGTGGATGACGCTCATTCGAGAAATATTTATTTGGCAGCAGGTAGTAAGATCAAAGAAACAGAAATAATCAGCGCCATGGCAGAAATTGATCTGGCTACTATTCGCGGGCATCATAAAATGAAGGCGGTCATTATTCTAAAAAGACCTTGCTGCCTTAGGTTGGAGATATTATCCCCTCTGGGGATTCCTGAATATTATTTGGCAGTCACATCCGAAAAGATGATTGTCTTTATTCCTTCAAAAAAAATATATTATCAGGGAAAGCCGACAACTGACAATTTAACCCGGTACATTTTTATACCGCTTAGCGTAGAAGATATAGTGCTTATTATGAGCGGATCTTTTCCGGCGATAAATGAAGGGCAAGCTTACTATAAAAGCTATAAAGAAGCTGATAATCTAATTGTAGAAGCAGAAACGCCCAAAAGCGGTTCGCAGGTAATTAAGTTGAAAAATGATCTGAAATTATCAAAGTTTGTAAAAAAAGATAATCTTGGTCAGGAAGAATATAATGTGCAATATGCGGAATACAGCGAAGAAAGTGGCCTGCCCCTCAGCATTGTCATTAACATGGCTGACGGAATTACTTCTATGCGTGTAAAATATTACGACGCGAAAATTGAGGAAAATAATGACCTCTCGATTTTTGATCTGCAGATACCGAAAGATACAGAGCCGATTAATCAAAAGTAGAAGTATATAAGCGGATATAAAAAAAAGGGGCTGTAAACAGCCCCTTTTTCATAATTATCTAAAATCGTCGCCTATTTAATTTCCTGTAATTTCGCGCGAGCGATACGCGCCTGATTAGTATTGGGATAATCTTTAATTACCTGCTGTAGAAGCAATTTGGAACTTGTTTTATCCCCCAGATTAAGGAAAGACAGTCCCTGTTTAAGTAAAGCGTAGGCCACCCTACTGCCGCCGGGATAATTTTTTACTACTTTTTCATACTCCAGAATTGCCTGTTCATATTTTTTTTCAAAAAAATAACACTCGCCAATCCAGAATTGAGCGTTGTCTGAATATTCACTTTTCGGATAATTGGTCAAAAAATTCTGAAATTCAGTTCTCGCCTTGCTGTAATTACCGTCCTTAAATGTCTGATAAGCGCTGGAGTATGCGCGGTCTTTAGCTGACGCTTTAGAGCTATTCGTACCGGTGGCATCGCCCTCCAATTTGCTTTTTTCGAGGTTATCAGTAGAAATATCCTTTGGGCCTATCTCCAGAAAATTTTCAATGAAATTTATTTTCAGGAGAAGATTGTCCATTTGCTGTTCTTGTTTCTTAACATTAGCAGCCAATGCTTCTAACTGACCGCGCAACTGGTTTAAGTTATCTCTCAGATCAGTAAGATCAGCTGCTGCGTTTGCCTGCCCTTTGCGCATGGCTTCCATAGCGTCAACACTTTTTCTCATGGCGGAAATTTCGGCGTCCATATTCGCAAGCTTTTCTTCCACTTTTTGGTTCAAATCTGATTGAACTTCTTTTAATTCAGAAGTAGTTGCACAGCCAAAAACAGCCAGCAAGCAAATTGTCATGAACAGGTAAGCTAAATTTTTCAATTTCTATAGCCTCAATTCAAGATGCGCCTATTGAACAATCAGAAAATGAGCGCGTCTGTTTTTTGCCCATGCTTCTTCATTAGATCTGGAATCCAGAGCACGCTCTTCGCCATAACTAATGGTCTTCATTCTTGCCCCATCCACGCCCAGGTTAATCAAATATTTTTTTGCTTCTTGGGCTCGTCTTTCTCCGAGTGCCATATTATATTCCGATGTTCCTCTTTCGTCGCAATGCCCCTCAACGATTATGTTGAAATTTCTATTTTTAAGGAGAATATCCGCGTTGGCCTTCATAATACCGCGCGCTGCTGGACCAATGTTGGATCTATCAAAATCAAAGTTGATGTCATTTAAAGCCTCTTGGGCAGCGGCTGCCGAAAGTGTCGCTGCATCTTGAGCGGCAGATGGTTGTTCCTGAGCAGTACCTTCAGCAACTACCGCTTTTTTTTCGGCACAGCCCAAAAATAGAGTCATACTGAAAACTGCTACAACCAAAATCCCCATCATTGTAATCTTCTTTTTCATAATTATCTTTCTCCTTTCATTCTGTTTTTTTTAAATTTTGTTTTATTATCTTGGTTAAAAGTTAAACACAACTAACATCTTACCGTCAATAAAAAAAGCGTTGATCAATTGGGGAATGTTAAAAAGACATGCTGCATCAATTACTTACAGCTTTTTCGAAATCATTTATTATCATGATGTATTCATATAATAAAAAATTGAAAAAAGCAACCATGTTAACAAAAGTTTATTTTTTGAAACGAGACGACCAAACAGGCATGACCGATGGATTCGATTTTTCATTTAAAATTCTTATATTTAAGCCATTGGCGTTCATTATACAAAGTCTGCTACGAGAAGCAGTTTTTGAAGTGTATGCAATTTGCCTGCCGGAAGGAGACCAGGAAGGTGATTCATTATCGGCATTATCAAAAGTTAGTTGGATAAGATTATTCCCTTCCGTATCAATCGAAAAAATCTGGTATCTGCCATAGACTCTTCCTTCGTAGGCGATACGATTACCGCGGGGCGACCAGGATGGCGATGTATTGTAATTTCCCTCATAAGTTAATCTTCTGACATTATTACCGTCAGCATCCATCACGTAAATCTGCGGCGATCCGGATCGGTTGGAAACAAAAGCTATTTGCCTGCCGTCCGAAGACCAGGCAGGAGAAACATCAATGGAATAGCTGTGTGTCAGACGATTAAGCCGCATGGTTTCCACATTTAAAGAATATATATCCTCAATGCCTTCTTTGCTCAGGGTTAAAAGCAGATATTTCCCGTCTGGAGAAAATGACCCGCATAGATTCAAGCCTTCATGAGCAGAAACTTTTTTTTCCGCGCCTGTTTGCAGATTTTTGATGAAGACTTTCGGGGCGCCTTCTTTAAAAGACGTAAACGCCAAATATTTATTGTCCGGCGACCAGCGCGGTGACATTATTAGTGATTGGTGATTGGTAATTTTGGTCTGATTCGACCCGTCATAATCGATAGTGTAAATATCAGAAGAATTATTACTTTTGGAAATAAACGCTATCTTTGTGTTGAATTCTCCTTCGTCTCCGGTAAGAGCAAGTAAAATATCCGATGCAATATTTTTAGCCAATTCTTTTTGGTTGCCGGAAGACGATGTATATTTTTTACTCATGATAAGTTCATTTCGTATAACATCAAAAAGCCTGTTGTCGACGATTATTTGTTTGCCTTTTTGTAATATATTACCCCGTAGTAAATAATCGGCGCCGATGAGCGACCAGTCCGGGAAATATACTTTTTCTATAATATCGGGATTTCCTGGTTCCATTTTTTCCAGGAAACTGTTTTTGTTCAAAATATTAAAAATTCCGGTTATGGAGAGATATTTTTTTATTTCATCGGCAAGCGTGACGCCGATATTCGTTGATTGCAATGCGCCTGAAGATATATTGTTCAAGTCGCAAATAGCTATAGGGAATTGCTGGAATGACGGGGAATCTATGTCTATGTAGATTTTTGCCGACGCTTGATTTGGCAAAATAAGACAACTAAATATTGTTAACGTAAGTAACGCGATTTTAGAAAGTTGCTTCATGTAAATACTGCCTTTCTTGGTTTAACGTAATTCCCTGGAATGAAAGCGGATGCCCATATCAATATGATTTCCGGAAATATACGCGGGGAAAGGAGGGAAGGGCACCGATTTTTTAACGGCGTTGAGCGCGGAATCGTCAAAATATTTGTTTCCGGAGCTTTTTTCGAATCCGATGTTTTCCAGGGTTCCCGCGCGTGATATTTTCACCTCAATTATAGTTTCCACGTTCTCTTTTGGCATTAACGCGGCGGGGAGAGCCCAGTTCTTTTTGACTCTGGACTGAATCAGCGCGATGTATTCATTTCTGTGGGCTGTCGCCTGATCGGACGCCCCCATTGCACCGGCAGAGGCGGAAACACCGGAGCCTGCTGTGCTTTTTTCCTCGCCCTGACTGATTTCTTTTTGTTTGATTGATTCAATCGCTTTTTCTATTTTTAATTTATTTGTGTCTTCTTTCTTAATGGGCGCGGAATCTATCCCGGCAACTTCTCTTTTTATAATGGATGAAGTTGATGTTTGGGCATCCTGTATATAATCGCTGAGCGAGGAGGACTCTCTACCCAGTGCGACGTCAGAACCGACCAGCTGGACGGAATAAACCGGCCCGAAAGTGATGCGCCTGGGAGATGAAGGGATAGAAACAAATACCAGACTAATGACAACAAAATGAAAAATCAGGGAAAGATAAATCATTTTATGGAATTTGTTGTCGG
>JAFGKC010000107.1 GCA_016928765.1 Syntrophaceae bacterium | reverse complement strand
CTGGCACAAAGCTGGAAGTAGCTGGTTAAAAGCTACAAAATAATTGATGCCTCTGGTTATTTTTTGGTATAAAAAATAACCAGAGGTTTTTTAATAATAAAAGGTTGAACAAAAATTGCCTTATTGTTTATGGAGTATTTGGTGAAAAATGTGCCTGTGGCCGCGGCTTGAAAGTTTTGAAAATAATTGTCGGCCGTTCACGCAACATGCTGCTTCTTCCCGATGGCAGCAGGCACTGGCCGTTGGTAGGTTGTTACAGATATAGAGAAATTGCGCCTATAAGGCAACAGCAGCTTATTCAGCGCGACCGAGAGATGGTTGAGGTACGGCTGGTAGTTGATGTACCTTTAACAAGCGAGCAGGAAAGACAATTGAGTGATTTGATTAAAAAGGCATTAGGATATCCGTTTGAATTAAAGTTTGTGTATTTTCAAGAAAGAATACCGCTCGGCAGTAGGGGAAAGTTTGAAGAATTTGCCTGCGAGGCGCAGTAGGCGCATGTCTATAGGTACCTTAAAAAGAGATGAAACAGAATATGCCAAAAATTATTGAAAAAAGAAAAAACCGGCATTTGCGATGAAATTGCCGAATTTCTTTTTTTGGCGCTGTTTGAGCGTTTCATGCTGTTTCAGGCAAAAAGGGCGTATTTCATTGAAACGCCATTTTTGTTTCATGTCGGTGTCATTTCTGTGGCGGAGGTAAAAGAACATAACATATTGAATAACCTTATAAAATACAGATATATTGATTGTTTTATCTCCTGCAGCGGCATGAAACAGTTATTTCATTTCACATGAAATAGAATTTTCATTTCATGCAGATAAAGTATTGACAATTGGTTTGTCGTGGTATTAGAAAACAAGCATATTTGCGGATGCCTTAATAAATAGAGCATCAGCCTTTCTTTTAGTTTTTAAGTTTCAAAGTTCGTGGTTTTAGCTTCACAGGTTTCAAAAAATAAACGGGCTCAACACCCGTTTAATTATAGAACTGAAATCACCGGTACGTTGCCTGTCAGTAAGAAAAATAAATAAGCAGTAAATTATTGATGAACCGCGACGGTTTGCGCGGGAAAGTGTTGAGTAATGGTACATTTGTAAAGAAAATCTGTTTCAAGAGGATTATTTGCACCAATGCAAACAATAACCCAAAAAAATATTTGGGATGATCTGGCAAGGCGGTGGAATAAACTAACGCCTCCGTTAAGGCCATGCGACCAGGATTTGGATTTTATGAAGCAAGGCCTTCAATCAGTTGCCGGACAGTGTCTTTTGCTGGGTGTTACCCCTGAACTTTGCTGCTTATCGGATAAGCTTGTCGCCATAGATAATAATGAATCAATGATAAGGGCTGTTTGGCAGGGGAACCATAATGGGAAAAGAGTAATAAAGGGTGATTGGTTGCAGCTTCCTTTTGAGGAAAATACTTTTGATGCCGTTATCGGCGATGGTTCTCTTACGCTGTTGGAATATCCACTATCTTATGAGCGGTTGTTCAGGGAAATGAAAAAAGTTCTTAAAAAAGGAGGTAAGCTTTTATTAAGGATTTTTGCCACGCCAGATGAAGGTGAAACATGTTCGGCAGTTTGTCGTGAAGCACTTGAAGGAAAGATTCGTAATATTCATGTATTTAAATGGCGGCTGGCAATGGCGCTGGTTTCAGAATCCGGTAATCCAAATGTTAGAGTAAGAGATATCTACATAACATTTGATCGATTCTTTCCGGATAGAGAAGACCTTGCCAGACAAACATTGTGGGATCCGCAAAATATCGCGGATTTTGAAGAATATAGGGATTCGTCTTCGATATACAGTTTTCCGCGATTATCGGATGTGCGCCTTAAATATCAACAGCATTTCAGGGAAATTGGTTTAAGAAACGGAACGTATGAACTTGCCCAACGCTGCCCTGTGCTTACTCTGGAGGCATCCAAGTGAAACGCGCTCAGACATTTCAAAGTATACTGAGTGAAATCAACGGCATATCAAGGCCGCCGATTATTAATTCCAGAACTGCTCCGTTGATTGCTTTAATGCATCAACTGGAAAAAAGTCAATGGCTGTCTGCGGAGACAATTGCCGGGCACCAGCACAAACAGCTAGTGATATTGGCTGAGCATGCATGTAAATATTCACCCTATTTTAAAAAACGGATGTCAGCGGCCAATCTAATGCCCGCGGATTTATCTACGCCGGAAGGTTTACGTAAACTCCCGGTTTTAAGCCGCCGTGAGTTACAGGCTTCTAAAGAAGATATTTTCTGCAGCATGTTGCCAAAGACTCACGCCCCAATAAAAGTGCACCGCTCGACCGGCTCTACTGGAGAGCCGGTAGTTGTCAGGCGCACGGCTATCAGTAATTTGTTTTATCAGGCAACTAATTTAAGGGAGAGTTTATGGAATAAAAGAGATGTTTCGGGCACGTATGCCGTGATACGCGCCAACATACCGGAAGGCGTAACAGAAATGAAAAATTGGGGTGAACCTTATTCCTGGTTGTTCGATACGGGCCCTGTTTACTTAAAATCGATAGCTACAGATATAGACCTGCAGGTTGAATGGTTGAAAGAAATTAATCCTGATTATCTCCTCACTTACCCGAATAATCTTGCCGCTTTGCTGCAAAAAGTCGAGCAGCTACACTTGAAATTGCCGCGGCTGCGCCAGATTCGTACTGTTGGCGAAACCCTGACCGATGAACTGCGTGAGTATGCGCGCAGAGTCTTTGGTGTAGAAATTACCGATATGTACAGCTCTGAAGAAGTTGGAACAATCGCCCTGCAATGTCCGGAGAGCGGTTTGTATCATACGATGTCGGAATGTTTGATTATAGAGATACTGGATGAAAAAGATAATCCCTGCCGGCCCGGCCAGATAGGGCGTGTGGTGGTTACTGATCTTTATAATTTAGCTACTCCTTTGATCCGCTATGATCTTAATGATTATGCGGAAGTTGGTGAAGATTGTTCGTGCGGCCGGGGATTGAAAACGCTCAAAAGAATTGTCGGGCGTTCGCGTAACATGCTGTTACTGCCCGATGGCAGAAAGCATTGGCCGTTTTTCGGATGTTTTCGATTTAATGAAATTGCTCCCATAAGGCAGCATCAGCTTATCCAGCGAAGTTTTGAAATGATAGAAGTGCGTCTGGTAGCTGACGTTCCTTTGACTGTCGAACAGGAAACGCGATTGATTGAGCTGATTCAGCAATCGCTTGGATATCAGTTTGAACTGAAGTTAGTCTATTTTGAAGGAAAGATTCCTCGGGAAAAAGGGGGAAAGTTCGAGGAATTCGCGTGCGAGGCACAGTGAACGTTTGGTGTTTTAGTTGGTTTTAGATTGATAAGTATTAGTAATATCTAAGGGGGATTTGCCCGTTTGATTATAGAACTGAAATCACCGGTACGTTGCCTGTCAGTTAGAAAATTAAAGAAGCAAATATATGAACCGCGGTGGTTTGCGCGGGAGTGTCGAGAAATAGGTTTTTTGTTTTGAAATTAAGTCTGTCATTTCGAGGAGTCCCGCCATGTCGGGACGACGAGAAATCTTGAGGGCGTTAGTTGCTTTTAGGAAAAATTTTCACCGCGGTGTGCGGCGGGGTTTTGCGAAAGAGAATTCAGGAGGGTGACGTGAATAAATATTATTTTAAGTTGATTTTAGTAATGATGGTTGTGGTGTTTAACTTTACTGCATTACCGGTGTTGGCGGCGGAGAAAAAGCAAACATCAGATCAACAAACCAGTGGAATTCAGGCCAAAAAATATCCGCCATATCCCGATGTGTGGGATTGGCAGGTGCCAAACCATACAAGTTATATAAAAGGCTCATTATTTGCTTATCCTTTGAGTAATAGAGATGTCTTAATTATTTACTCAGAATGGGAAAAAGGTAATTCTAAAGATTCCTTATCTGAAGAAATAAGTACTGCTCCGCATAAACAAAGAGAATCAGTATCAAAACAAGTGACTTTCTTTGGAAGGCAAAGAGTTCTTAATGAACCTTCTAATGTTAAATTAATAAGACATCCTGAGAAAGAACTTAGATTAGAAGACGGTACTATAGTAAAGAGGTTGACTAGTGATTTTACCGATAAATTTAGTGTCGAGTTTAGCGACAAAACCTATATAATATCACGATATCAACGTTTCAAAGACTGCTATATAGGGCCAGCCAGGAATTGGTTGGTAAAACACAGAAACAAAGGGCTGCCCCCAAAATACATCCTTACTGAACCTATTGCAAGTAAAGTGATATTTCTTTTGCTAGATAAGCCAATAATGTGGAAAGGCGGCTATCACGAGGAATGTGAAGAAGGTGATCATGTTCTCACTATCAAAGTACAGGCAATAGGTGGCAGCATTTTGCCACTTCCAGATGATACGTTCCTTTTAATTGATAACGAAATTGGTATCATCGTACGATTTAACAAAAATTTAACAACTGCGACACCACTTTTAGGCAAAAAACTTTTTGTTCTTGGTTTTGCAGATACTGATTTTGATTATACGTTTATATCGAAATATAATGGTAAAAACTATAAAAACACTCAAGGGAAAGTAATGATGCAAGCAGTATTGGATGATCTATATAACTATCTGATACATTTAGGGAGAGGAGAAAAATAATGTCAACTTATAATTTTACTGGTGATGTCAGATTCAAGGAATTGCTTATTGGTGTCTTAGAAAAAAACGAGCTAAATGGTATATCCCCATATAGTTTAAGGTGGGCAGGTACATCGGCCAGTGGTTGGAGTTTTGGCGTTGTTCAATATGATCTTGGTCAGCGAGGGGACACACTTGCGCGAAGAACATTAGCAATTTCAATTAACAAAATGCTGTTATGGGGAAAATGGTGCATTGCCTGTAGCGCGTCAAAAGTTGTT
>JAFGKC010000106.1 GCA_016928765.1 Syntrophaceae bacterium | reverse complement strand
GACAATATTGAAATAATTCGAATTGGTAAAGGCGATATCAGCGCCTTTCAATAATATAAGCGGGCCGGCCTTTTAACTCGCGCGGTGAAAAAACAACCTTCGCGAAGTTTGTGGCCGCCCCCAAAGGACATTTATGAAACACACAATGCTCGTGAACGCCGTGCATAAAGAACAGATGCGCATGGCGACGGTGAACGAAAAGGGCAAGCTCATCGAATTCAACATTCAGATGGCGGTGCGGGAACCGATTATCGGAAATATTTACAAAGGCAAGGTGCTCAAAGTTGAGCGCGGCCTACAGGCGGCCTTTGTGGATTACGGCGGCCCCAAAGACGGCTTCCTTCCGCTTAAAGACACAAACCCGGAATATTTTACCCTACAGGAAAACGGCGGCAAACCCACGCTGAAATCAGGGCAGGAAATTATCGTGCAGATTGTGCGTGAAGCCACCGGCAACAAAGGCGCGCTTCTTACATCTTATATATCTTTGCCCGGCAGATACGTTGTTTTGCTGCCTAACCACCCGGGGTTGGGAATTTCCCGTAAAATTGAAAACGAAGAAGACCGCGAAAAAATAAAGAATATTATCAAGCAGATAAAGATTCCCGCGGATATGGGTTTTATCGTCAGAACGGCGGGAGTCAGCCGCACCAAACAGGAAATTCAGCGCGATTATCAAGTGCAGTTAAGGCTTTGGAAAGAGATCCAGAAGAAAGCTTCCGGAAGCCCCGCCCCGCTTTTGATTTATCAGGAATCAGACTTCGGCGTGCTTAGTTTGCGCGATTATTTAACTCCGGAAATCGGAGAAATTTTAGTTGATGACCTGGATACTTTCCGCAAAATGCGCGCTTATCTGAAGGCTGTGACGCCGCGCCAGATGAAGCTAGTAAAGCATTATAAGGAAAATGTCCCGCTTTTTGAAAAGTTTCAGCTCGAGCAGCAAATCCGCGTTATTTATCAGGAGCGTGTGGAGCTGAAATCCGGCAGCTATATCGTGATCAATCCGACGGAAGCCATGATTACGATTGACGTAAATTCCGGGCGTGCCTCCAGCAAAAAGAATATCGAAGAAACGGCCTTCAAAACCAATATTGAAGCCTGTGAAGAAATCGCCCGTCAGTTGCGACTGCGCGATTTGGGCGGCCTGCTGGTTATCGATTTTATCGACATGATGGATAAGAAACATATCAATGAAGTGGAAAAAGCGTTTAAAAAGGCGCTGAGCATTGACCGCTCGAGAATTCAGATGGCGCGTATTTCCAGATTCGGGCTCCTTGAACTTTCGCGGCAGAAGAAAAAATCAACCATTCAGGAAATAAGCTACATGAAATGTCCGTACTGCGCGGGCAGCGGTCTGCGACCATCGCTGGAATACGCGGCGCTGGGGGCTTTCCGCAAAATCGAATCCGAGGCGGTAAAAGGAATTTATTCCGAGCTGAGAGTTGTTCTGCCGCATGAAATCGCGAGCTACATTCTTAACAACAAAAGAAGCAGGCTCATTAATCTGGAGGCAAACTTCAGTCTCGCTTTAATTATTTCCGGCAGCACGGAAATGCCCTGGAACGGTTTCGACATCAAAAAGACGGTGAAAGAAACAGCACTGGAAAAAACGGATGAATATGAACACGAGCATGAACACGAGGCGGCGGAAATAGTAGCTTTCGCGGGCGAGGATAAAAAAGAAGCGGGGAAAAAGAAATCGCGCCGTAGGCCGCGCCGCAGGAAAAAGAAAGATCACGAATATAAAGGCGGTGAAGAAGCCGCGCCTGAAAAACCCGATGATCACGGCGGGGTTTTACCGAACGATGCGCATTTGCCGGAGCAAGAGGATTTATTTTCGCGTATTATTCCGCAAAAAGAAGTGAGTTTATCCGATAATGGCGCGCGCCAAGAAGATACGGAAAACAGCACAGAAGAGAAAAAAGAAAACGAAGAAACATTTTAGTTTTTTTGGTGAAACTCGCTCTTTGGGTGTTCTTACTTTCCCGCGGCCAGTTCTTTTGACCTTGCCGTTGCCGCTTCCACGGCGGCAATAAAAGTTTCGCGGATTTTTCCTTCCTGAAGAACCTTTAACCCGGCGGCTGTTGTTCCTCCCGGAGAAGTCACCATGTCCCTCAGCTCAGCCGGCTCTTTATCGCTTTCAAGGCAAAGTTTGGCCGCGCCCAGCATTGTTTGCATGGATAATTTCGCGGCCAGATCTCTAGAGAGCCCGACTTTTTGGCCCGCTTCGATCAGCGCTTCAATGATCATAAAAAAGTAAGCCGGCCCGCTGCCGGACAGTCCCGTTACGGCATCCATGAATTTTTCCTCGACTTCAACACTTATACCTACGGCGTCAAAAATGGCGCGGGTTAATTTTAAATCAGCATTCGTCGCGTGTTTTCCTTTGGCTATAGCCGCCGCTCCTTCTCCCGCCAGCGCCGGCGTGTTGGGCATAACCCGCAGGACACGGGATTTTTCAGGAAGAATTGATTCGATTAAAGAGGTTGTGATTCCCGCGGCAATAGAAATGATGATTTTGGATTTTTTGATCAAAGGAGCAATTTCATTTAAGGTTTCACGCATGTTTTGGGGCTTGACCGCCAGGATGATGATACCCGCGCTGTTGACAACTTTTTTATTGTCGGAAGATACAGCAAATTTCATCGTGGAGGAAATAAAATCCAGGCGGGCCTGATCAATATCCGTGATGACGATATTTTTTTTGGGCGACAATTTTTTTTTCGCGAGAGCCTGCGCGATAATACTGCCCATTTTCCCGCCGCCGATAATGGCGATTTTTTTATCCTTAAGCATATTCTAATCCTCTGTTTTGTCATTCCGGACTTGATCCGGAATCCAGTTTCCTTCAGATTTTTAAGTTTCTATTATATTTCAATTTAAAATCGTTGCGAATTGGCTAAAGGGTGCGGCGGCTTTTTGCCGCGTTCCTCTTAAGCGGTTTGTTAGAAAAAATATCTTCTTTCTTATATTTAATATAGGACTTAATATTTAGAAATATTAGACCCGCGAACGCAATAATAAAGAAAATATATGTACTTCGTGTCTTGATCTCGTGAAATGTAAAATTGTTTTCATGCAGGAAAAGTATTGTTCCGAAAACAAAAAGAACGCCATACAAGACGACCCTTAGAATGTATTCGTTAGGAGAGTCACCCCATAAAAAATATCTTAATTTGTTGATATCCCTTCCAATGGCTTTATCAACCATAATGAAAATATAATAATCTTTCCATTTGATAGCCTTGAAAGCTTGACTATACGTTTCTCTTGCTACATTATTTGCAGCTAAATCATTATCATAACTACCTCTGATAAGCCTTGAGATTTTCTTTTCATATTCTGCCGTTGGTATCTCTTCCTCAAATCTCTCATAGAGTCCATAATTTTTATAAAAATTTGGATCTGTATCTCTCCAAGAAAGCATCTGCTTTTCAACGTATGAAAGGTTTATATTTTCCTTTCTTGCTTGGTCTAACACTTTTTGAATAAAGAATTCTTTCGCTTCTAAATCGTTCATAACGAAACACATTATTTCTTACTTCTAACAATGTTTATATAGATCTGTGTTAATATTTCAAACACCGACACTGTTGTTTACATAACTTGCCATTACAAAAAACTTATTTATATATCTAATAGTCAAATATTAAACAATAATCAATTGTTTTCTGCGTAATTCTTGTGGGTATTATACGGATCAATATAATATCCTAACCGGTTAGCTAGAAATTCAATATGCTAAAAAAATTTTTGATGTTTTTTTCTACCGTTGCATTACTTCTGATTTTTGTGATACTCAGCGTCAACAGGATTTGATGTCATGCTTAAATATTATAATGTTGATTCCACGAAAATTGCCTGTTGGGTTAGTGGCAATGGTTTTAATGAACAGGCGCAAAGTTTATTTTTTATTCACGGCTCTGGCGGTGACCATAGCTTGTGGTCTTTTCAGTACGCCCGTCTGAATAAAAATTTTAATATAGCAGCGGTTGACCTTCCGGGGCATGGCTCTTCAGAAGGCATTGGTGAAAGCGACATAAATAAATACAGCCTATGGGTGAGAAAGCTGTTTGATGTTTTACAGATGAAAAACGTCATCATTGTTGGTCATTCGCTGGGCGCGGCAATCGCGCTTACGTTTGCCGCGGAATTTGGCTCGATGATTAGCGGGGTTGTCTCTGTCGGCGGCGGGCTAAAAATGCCCGTTAATCCGGCGATTTTCGAATTATTAAAAAAAGAACCGGAAACCGCGTTTAAAATGATGTCCAAATTTTCTCTGGCAAAAGAAAATCGGGATAAGCTTTCTGACCCGCTGAAAAAAAGCATGGCCGCGGCAAATATCGAGGCTTTATATAATGACCTTACTGCCTGTGACAAAATGGATTTAACTGACAAAGTTAAAAAAATTAATTTGCCGTCACTGATTATGTGCGGCGAGGAAGATAAAATGACGCCGCCGCAATTATCGCGGGAAATTGCCGCCAATATTAATGGGTCAAAAACCTGTTTTATAAAAAACGCCGGTCACATGGTGATGATGGAAAATCCGGAAGAATTTAATGAAGCGTTAACTTCTTTTGCCCAATCCATACCGGCACAAAATTATTAAAGAAAAGCGAGAATTTATGTTTGTTTTGCAAAATTTTATAATTGCTCTGGCCAGAATCATTGATATTGTCTTAACTATTTACATGTGGATAATTATTTTCCGCGCGGTAATTTCCTGGGTCAATGCCGATCCTTACAATAAAATTGTTATTTTTTTATACCGTGTTACCGAACCTGTTTTGCGCCCGATGCGCCGTCTGTTGCCCTGGCAAAATATTGGCATTGATTTTTCGCCGATTATTGTAATTCTGGCAATTCTCTTTTTACGGTATTTTTTAGTCGAAACAATTATTCAATCAGTCCGTTACTTATAGAAATAAAAAAACGCTTTGGTTGTTATGGTTCAGATAAAAGAATCGAAAGATGGCTTAAGTTTCAAAATACATGTAACTCCTCATGCCTCGCGAGCTCAAATACTCGGTGTTCAAGAGGAAAAGCTAAAAATCAAAGTTACGGCCCAGCCTCATGATGGTGCGGCAAATGTCGCCTGCATTGAACTTCTCACTAAAGCATTAAAAATAAAAAAATCACAAATGATAATTGTTGCCGGTTTTAAATCGAGAAAAAAAACCGTTTTGGTTAAAAACGAGACTAAAAAAAATCTGGAAGCGATACTTAAGAAATATAAAACGGATTAAAATTATCGTCGCCGGGCGATGAAAATGTCTTTGTTTTCACTTTTAGGAAGCCCAAAAGCAAAAAGTAATTATTGACTATCGGTCATAAGTGCTTGAAAAAAGTGTCGAAAATAGTTGACAAACTAGATAAGCTTTACTAAGGAATTACATCACACCAAAAGAAAGGGAGGGTTGGCTAAATGAAATGTTTTAAAAAGAGCATGTTTGTAACGGCAATAATCTTCTTATTTACCGTGTCGCTTTCGATGACTGCCTTTGCTGCTGACGTTATCAAAATCGGCGTTATCGGCCCGATGAAGTTCGTGCAGGGTATTGGTCACTGGAACGGCGCGACGATGGCTGCTGATGAAATTAACGCCGCGGGCGGCGTTAAAGTCGGCAATAAGATGATGAAAATCGAACTTATCCAGGCTGATTCGAACGAATTTCTGAGCGTAACGGACGCGACCAACGCGATGGAACGTTTGATCACCAAAGAAAAAGTTAATTTTGTCGTCGGTGGTTTCCGCACAGAAGCTGTTTTTGCCATGCAGGATATCGCGATGGATAAAAAAGTTATCTTTTTAAGTTGCGGCGCGGCACATAATGAGCTTTGCGGCAGAGTGGCGAAATATTACGATCAGTACAAATATTTCTTCCGCGTGACACCTTTTAATTCTTCAAACCTTGTGAAAGCGGCATTTTCTCATGTTGGTTCCGTTGCTGGTGTATTGAAGAAAGAATTAGGAATAGAAGGCAAAATTAAAGTTGCTTTCGTGGCGGAAAAAGCCCAGTGGGCTGATCCAATGGTTCCGGCGGTTCAGGCTGTGCTTCCTAAGATGGGTATGGAGCTGGTCGGTGTGTGGAGACCTTCTCCTGTGGCGACTGATGTTTCCGCGGAACTTTCCGCGATTCAGCGCGCCGGAGCGCATATTATTTTCACGGTGTTTTCTTCTTCCGTCGGTATTCCCTTTGCCCGTCAGGGCGGCGAGTTAAAAATTCCCGCGATACAGGTTGGTATCAATGTGGAAGCCCAGAAAGCGGAATTCTGGCAGGCAACGCGCGGTAATGGCAATTATGTCATAACTTCCAGTACGTATGCCGAAGGCGTGGAACAAAATGAACTTACAAAGCCGTTTGTTGAAGGTTATAAAAAGAGATTCGGCGAAGTGCCTACTTACACTGCGGACACTTACAGCGGAATAAAATACGCGCTTGTTCCAACCATCGAAATGGTCGGCACACTTGATCCGGATACGATAGTTGCCACTTTGGAAAATCGTGTTTATAAAACTTGTCCAAGTACTATTAAGTACACGAAGGATAAACTTGGCAGGCCTGAGCACGATATCACGTTTGGACCCGGTTATGCGACAGGACTTGCGGTGCAGTGGCAGGATGGCAAATTAGTTGGTGTATGGCCCAATCATTGGAAGCCTGCTCCCGGTGTGGACGTGACCTATAAAGGCATGAAACCCATAAAGATACCACCCTGGATGATTAAGGCTTACAAAAAGAAGTAATAAACAAAAATTTATTTCTGCCCGCCCCTGTATATGGGCGGGCAGAATATTTATTGAGAAGGTGTAAATTAAAAAATTTGTTTTTAAGAAAAAAGGCCACAACTGACCAGTTTGAATGGCTGCAAACATTTGATTAACTGGTCCAACTTAAGTTTTTCGAGATACTTGAAAATATTTGCGCTTATTTTCTTCTTTTATCAAGAAATCTCCAGATAAGTAATAAAAACGCCGTCTTAATATTACAATAAAAAATTTGTATAAGTCAAAAAAGTGTTGACAAATAGATAAAGCTTAAATAAAAGGTTGCAGTTAATCAACTACAAGAAAGTGGAGGATTTATTAGAAATGAAAAGATTTAAAGGAAGTATCATTGTTTTAGCTATTGTTTTTGCCATGTCCCTTTGGACCACAGCTTTTGCCGCAGACGTTATAAAAATCGGCGTTATCGGCCCGATGAAGTTCGTGCAGGGCAAAGGCCATTGGAACGGTGCGGTAATGGCCGCTGAGGAAATTAACGCCAAAGGCGGCGTTAAGGTCGGTAACAAGATGATGAAAATCGAACTTATCCAAGCTGATTCGAACGAATTTTTGAGTATAACGGACGCGACCAACGCGATGGAACGTTTGATTACCAAGGATAAAGTTAATTTTGTCGTTGGTGGTTTCCGCACGGAAGCTGTTTTTGCCATGCAGGATATCGCGATGGATAAAAAGGTTATTTTTATCGGTTGCGGCGCATCTCATGATGAACTTTGCAACAGAGTGGCAAAGTATTATGACCAGTATAAGTATTTCTTCCGTGGCACACCGTATAATTCTACAGCTCTTGTTAAAGCGGCGTTTTCTCATGTAGGTAGCGTTGCCGCAGTGGTAAAGAAAGAATTAGCGCTGGAAGGTCCGATTAAGGTTGCTTTTGTGGCAGAAAAAGCCCAGTGGGCAGACGCAATGGTTCCTGCGGTTCAAGCTGTAATTCCCAAGATGGGCATGGAGCTGGTCGGTGTGTGGAGACCTTCTCCTGTGGCGACTGATGTTTCCGCGGAACTTTCCGCAATTCAGCGCACTGGCGCGCAAATTATTTTCACTGTCTTCTCTTCTTCGGTTGGTATTCCTTTTGCCCGTCAGGCTGGCGAGTTGAAGATTCCCGCTATTCAGGTTGGTATCAACGTGGAAGCTTCAAAGGATGGATTTTGGGAAGCGACGCGCGGCCAGGGAAACTATGTTGTGATTTCAGCAACTTATGCCCGTGGCGTGGAAAATAATGAGCTTACTAAACCGTTTGTCGAAGGTTATATAAAAAGATTTGGCGAGATGCCGACTTATACTGCCGGTACTTACGAATCTATTAAGCAGACACTTGCCGATACCATTGAAATGGTCGGCACCCTTGATCCGGAAGTAATCGTGGCAAAACTGGAAAACCGTGTATATAAAACTCCCCCCAGCACCATCAAATACACGAAAGATAAATTGGGCAGACCCACTCATGATATTCAGTTTGGTCCCGGTTACGCGACAGGTGTTGCCGTGCAATGGCAGGATGGTAAAGTGGTTGGTGTATGGCCCAATCATTGGCAGCCTGCACCTGGAGTGGATGTGACTTATAAAGGAGTGAAACCTATTAAGCTTCCGCCTTGGATGATTAAAGCTTATAAAAAATAAATAATAATTGATCATTATTATTCATGGACCGTCCGCCGCCAAGGCGGCGGACGAATCCAATATCCATAAAAAAATAGAGAGGTAATTATAATGTCTATAGTATTAGACATCATTGT
>JAFGKC010000105.1 GCA_016928765.1 Syntrophaceae bacterium | reverse complement strand
GCGTTAAAGAACAGAAGTCCCTGGGCCTTTGAAAATGCCGGGGTTGTCCCCTAACCAAACTGTCCGTTTTTCTGGGGGAAGATCACCGCGTTTACGGCAAATTTGATCGCTTATGAGCTTTCGCTGTATCCCCTGCGTAAATGGAATATGAAAAAATGCACCAAAAAAGAACTGGCCGGACTTATGGAAAAAAGCATCATGAAGATGGTCACAAAATAATTTCCGCTGACTGCGGAAAACAAAAAAGCCGGAATCGCTTCCGGCTTTTTTTATAATTGCGCTTTATCGGCGCAACCAGGGAGGATCTTTTATACAAGATATTTCTTTTGCACGCCGCGCAGAATTTCTTCCGCTTCTTTCATAACACCCTGCACCATGTCCGCTACTTTGGGCATGTCGTTGATGCGCTGGGCGCATTCACCGGCGGCCATCATGGCCTTTTCTTTGTCTTCTTCATATACGGCCTTGATGGATTCGTTCTCAAAATCAATCAGCGAAGTATCTTCCATAGTCATATAGCTGTCCGGTGTGCCTAAGAAAACGCCGGGCGACTTTTTCAATGTATTGACCGCGTGCTCTTCACTGCGGGGGTTTCTCAACCAGCGTGCCGGGCCCACATAACCGCGCGCGACCAGCGTGCCGCGATCCTGCGCGTCCACAACAGACTGTTTCCAGAGCCTGGGGAAATCGCTTTCCTGTGTCGCCAGGAATCGGGTCCCCATCAGTACGCCGTCACAGCCCATGGCCAGAGAGGCGGCCAGGGTTTTGCCGTCGGAAACACCGCCGCCGCCCACGACGAGGGTTTTTTCGTCGGATACGGCTTCAACCACACCGGGGAACAAGACCATCGAATGCAGTGGTTCCCAGTGCGTGTGGAAGCCTCCTTCATGACCGGAAGCAACAATCACATCCACGCCCGCTTTTTTGCAGCGCATAGCGGCGCGGACGGAAGGAATAATATGAATCCAGGTAAACCCGGCCCCTTTGATCATATCTCCCCAGCCCATCGGATCACCGGCTGAAGTGTACATGACTTTCAGTGTATTTTTCATTTCAGGATTTTCTTCGCGCGCTTTGATAGCCGTTTCGATCATAATTTTCGAGTATTCTTTCAGTTCGGCGGACACCATTACATTGGGACCAAAGACACCGCCTTTGTCTTTGACCAGGCGATGGGTTCGCTTCAGAACAGTATCCAAAACTTTACCCATGTCATCATCCGGATTGGCTTCACCAGTTTCGCAAAAAGCATTATACACCCAGGGTTGGTCATCTTTGTTAAAAAGACCGCTGGTGGAAAGCAGTCCCAGGCAACCGGCGTTGGCCGCGGCCACGCAAAGATTGTTGTTGGAAAACGGGCCCATACCCGCCTGGATAATGGGGTGCTTGATGCCAAGTAATTCAGTAAGTCTGGTTTTAATCATAATACATCTCCTTAAATTTATTACCGTTATAAATTCACGGTAATTTGATTACCGCAATTTCATACAACGAGCGTTGTAGCAATTAATGGATGTAACACACTTTTGTCAAGAAATATTTCTGCCGACGGCAAATAATACTTGACAGAAAATGCTGGGCTTAATAGTTTCAGTAAATACTGTAACCAATATTGAGGAGAAAGATCATAACAATGAAAACAGGCAAAATAACCGTAAACAGAGGAATTTTTAACGTCCGCGACAGGGACAACAAAGATGGGTTTCCCGTCGTTATGCTCCATGGCTGGCCGGAGAGTTCCTATTGCTGGGAAGCAATCGAACCGTATATTGATAAATCTTTGCGCATCATCGCGCCGGATCTGCGGGGCTTAGGCGACAGCGAACGCACTTTGGATGTTAAAGCTTACCAGAAGCTGGAACTGGCCAAAGATATGATCGAAGTAATTGACGCGCTCGGCATCAAAGATTTTTTTCTGGTCGGACATGACTGGGGCGGCATAGTGGCGCAGGAACTAACGCTCATTATCCCTGAGCGGGTAAAAAAATTAGCCCTGATGAATATCCCCGTTATTACCAATAAAAAAGGAGAAGCAGACGCGCAAAAAGCTCTGATCGCCATGCGGTTTATGCCGATGTGGTATCAGTATTTCCAGCAGCAGCCGGGGCTGGCAGAAGCCATGATTAAAGGCAACGAAGATGTCTGGATTCGCTATTTCTTCGGCAAAAAAGGTAAGGACGGAACAATCCCTGCCGAAGCGATTTCGGAATATGTGCGCTGTTACAGCATTGAAAACACACCGGCCACCGCGGCATCTTATTATCGCACCATGCGACTCGATACCCCGCACTGGGCAAAGCTTGCCGGAAAAATATTCCCGATGCCCGCTTTGTATATCTACGGCGAAGAAGAAATAGTCATCGTTAAGGAAAACCTGAATCATCTGGAAGATTGTTTTAAATCAATAAAAGTAGAGAAGTTTAAAGCGGGGCACTTTATCCAGGAAGAAAAGCCGCGGGAAGTAGCGGCTTTGTTGAACGATTTTTTTCACAATAAATGATATTAAAATGAGTTAGCTAAGGAGAAATATTATGTCCGGCATCAAAAGCAACGAAGATCAATTCAAGGCGCTGGCCAACAACACAAACGAAGAACCGTTTGTCATGCTCAATTTATTAAAGTTCAATAAAGAAGGCGGACGGGAAGCGTATTTCCAATATATTAAAGAGTCAGGTCCCTATGTAGAAGGCGTAGGAGCCAAGGTGACATATTTCGGCATCCCGAAAGAATTGCTTCAGGGAATGGAAGATTGGGACCTTTTGATGCTTGTGCAGTACCCTTCGCGCAAGGCATTTTTAAAAATGGCCAATAATCCTGATTATGTAAAAGTACACGATGAATTCCGGAAAAATGCTTTGGAACGCGCGGTGCTTTACGCGACCGATCCGGTAAAATTTAAGGCGATACTCTCTTAAGGGAATAATCACAATGATATGTAGGGATTGATCGCCTGATCAATCCGCAATAAAGCGGCGTGTTTGGGGAAACACGCCCTACAAAGATAATCAAAATACCGCCGTGTTATGTAGGGATTGATCCCCTGATCAATCCGCGAGACAAACGTGCAAAGCTTCGTCCGCGCCTTCAAAATAATATAGCAATTAATTTCTGTAGTTGATCTTCAATAATTGTCCCTATAATTTCATTGACATACAAAACCGGTTTCCCTATACTTTTTCCGCATCAAAATTCTTAAGGCCGGGAAAATCAGGATGAAAGCTCCGCAGGAAATAATTGATTTTGTCGCTCGCTTTGACCAAAATCTTGAGGCCTATCAATCCGGCAAATATAACGAAACACAAATACGCCGGGAATTCATTGACCCGTTTTTCAAGGCGCTGGGCTGGGATGTCGAGAACATATCCGGCTATGCCGAAGCCTACAAAGATGTCATTCACGAAGACGCCATCAAAATAGGCTCGGCGAATAAAGCTCCGGATTACAGCTTCCGCATCGGCGGCACGCGCAAATTTTTTATCGAAGCGAAAAAGCCTTCCGTGAATATCGGCGAAGATGTCGGCCCCGCCTATCAGCTTAGGCGCTACGCATGGTCGGCAAAACTGCCTCTTTCCATTCTTACCGATTTTGAGGAATTTGCCGTTTATGACTGCCGCGTCAAACCGGATAAAAACGATAAAGCGTCCACCGCGCGCATTATTTATTTTAATTACAAAGATTATCTCACCCGCTGGGAAGAAATTGCCGCTATTTTTTCCAAAGAAGCGGTGATGAAAGGCTCCTTTGATAAATACGCGGAAACAGCGAAAGCGAAAAAAGGCACCGCCGGGGTGGACGCGGCATTTCTTGCCGAAATCGACGCCTGGCGGCAGGCGCTGGCGCAAAACATCGCCCTGCGCAATCCCAAACTAAGCCAGCGGGAACTTAACTTTGCCGTGGGCAAAACCATTGACCGCATTATCTTTCTGCGCATTTGCGAAGACCGGGGCATTGAAGCATACGGCAAGCTTATGGCGCTGCAAAACGGTGCGGACGTTTATCAGCGCCTGACAAAATATTTTTATGACGCCGATGATAAATACAACTCCGGCCTCTTTCATTTTAAACAGGAAAAAGACCGCTCTGAACCGCCCGATGATTTGACTCTGGCTCTTTCTTTAGACGACAAAATATTAAAAGACATTTTCAAAAGCCTTTATTATCCCGAAAGCCCTTATGAATTTTCCGTTTTGCCCGCAGATATTCTGGGGCAGGTTTATGAGCAGTTT
>JAFGKC010000104.1 GCA_016928765.1 Syntrophaceae bacterium | reverse complement strand
GGCACGCGAAAAGTGCACTATACTCAACACGTTGTTCTTGTCAAGATAAAATGAGCTTGAAATTAATATCCAAAATGCTATGTTACCCCGCTAATTACTATTAAAAACGGCAGAGGGTAATGATTGTATTTAACGGCATAGAATCAGTAACCAGCGATTTTCGCGGGGCGTTTGTCACGGTCGGCAACTTTGACGGCGTGCATTTGAGCCATCAGCATATCTGCCGCAAACTTTCGGCGGAGGCAAAACAGGCAGGCGCTAAGTCTATTGTGATTACTTTTAATCCTCACCCTAAAATGATTCTCCATCCGGACATTCGCCCTTTTTATTTGATAACAACTATTGAGGAAAGGCTGAAACTGATTGAAGAATGCTCGATTGACGCTGTGGTGGTGATTCCTTTCACAATGGATTATTCCCGCACAAGCGCCCAGCAGTTTGTCGAAAAAGATCTGGTGGGAAAGCTGGCAATTAAAAAAATTATTATCGGGCACGATTATACGTTTGGCCATGGCAAAAGCGGCACAAGTGATTATCTGATTGCCGCGGGGCGCGAGCATAATTTTTCCGTTGAGGTTATTGACGCTTTTAAAGTGGGCGATGATATTGTCAGCAGCACGCTGATCAGAAATTTGCTTCTTGACGGAAACGTTAAAAAGGCGAGCGCTTTATTGGGAAGATGGTATAATGTGGCCGGAGTGGTGGAAAAAGGCCATGGCCGTGGTGTTGAGCTGGGCTTTCCCACCGCCAATTTGAGGGCGCAAAAAGCACTGCTTCCCGCCGCGGGTATTTACGCGGTGTATGCTTTTCGGCAGGGGAAGCGTTACCGAGCGGCCGTGAACATCGGTGTAAAGCCTACATTCGCGGATTATGTTTCCACGTTTGAAGTTTTTCTGCTGGATTTTTCCGGAGAATTATTGGGGGAGACAATTGACGTTCATTTTGTGGAGAAGTTGCGCGATATCGTCAAATTTGACGGTCCCGAAAGCTTGAAGAAGCAAATCGCCGCTGATGTTGAAAAAACAAGAACATTATTGTTATAAGAAAATAGAATAATTTAAAACGAGAGAATAGGGAGGTTTTAAAACAATGTTAAAGATTGCTATTGTCGGCGCTACCGGGATAGTGGGCCAACAGGCGATTGTGAGCCTGATCGGGCATCCCTGGTTTAAAATAGAAAAGCTCGTTGCTTCAGAGCGCTCGGCGGGGAAAAAATATATTGATGCGCTGAAAGATGCCAACGGTTCTTCGCGCTGGTGGTGCACAGAGGAATTGCCATCGGATATCGCCAACATGAATGTGGAAGAAGCCGCTTCTTTCGACGCGACATCCGTGGACATTATTTTTTCGACTATGGACGCGGGAGCGGCAAAAGAACTCGAGCCGAAATACGCTAAAACAACACCGGTAATCAGCACCGCGTCGGCATTTCGCTATGAAGATGACACTCCTATTCTTGTTGGCGGTGTCAACATGAATCACGCGGCGCTTTTAGCCGTGCAGCAGAAAAACCGCGGCTGGAAAGGCTTTATATCGCCCAAACCCAATTGCACTACCGCTGGTTTGGTTATTTCACTCAAGCCGATACATGACGCTTTTGGCATTAAGCAGGTATTTATGGTTTCTCAGCAGGCTATGTCCGGCGCGGGAAGAACCCCGGGGCTTTCGGCGATGGATATGACCGAAAATATAGTGCCTTACATTCCAGGAGAAGAACAGAAAGCCGAAATGGAACCACAAAAAATTTTAGGTGAATATGACGGCAAAACTATAAAAAACGCTAATTTCAGTATCAGCGCAACCTGTACACGTGTGCCGGTGCTGGACGGCCATATAGTTTGCGCGTTTGTGCAGACTGAAAAAAAATGTTCAGCTGAAGAAGTGAAAATAGCCATGGCTGAACACGGGCGTGATTTTGCGGAATTGCACTTACCCAGTTCGCCTCCGCAGTTGATAGATGTAACTGATGACCCTTTCCGTCCGCAGCCTAGAATGGACCGCGACAAAGGCGGCGGTATGACTGTAACCGTCGGACGTGTCCGCAAAGATTCGGTTATGGAAAACGGCATCAAATACGTGTGCCTCGCGCACAATACCAAACTGGGCGCGGCAAAGGGCGCGTTGCAGACAGCGGAATACCTGGTGAAAAATTATTTGAAATTGGTTTAAAATCTGTAAGTGTCGCAAAAGGCCGCGGTTTTTATAAGCCGCGGCCTTATATTTTATGAAACGCCTGATTAAATCTATCGGTAGTAAATCATTTTAATATGAATGTGTTGAACAGAAAATTTTATGAGCGCGATACCAGGCAGGTTGCCCGCGCGCTTTTGGGAAAAAAGCTTGTGCGCAAAATAGGGCGTGTAACGCTTGCCGGGATGATTGTGGAAACAGAGGCTTACTGCGGGCAGGAAGACAGCGCCTGCCACGCGCATCGCGGCCAGACGGCGCGAAACGCGGTCATGTTCGGAGCGCCCGGCCATGCTTATGTTTATTTCACCTATGGCATGCACTACATGCTCAATCTGGTCACGGAAAAAGAAGGCAATCCCTGCGCCGTGCTCATTCGCGCGATTATGCCGCTTGACGGAATAAAAGAAATGGAGAAGCGCCGCAAATTAAAAGGAGCGAGTCTTGCTGATGGCCCGGCAAAGCTTTGTCAGGCGCTGGAAATAGATAAATCCTTGAATGGTTGGGATGTGACCAGTGGTAGTAAATTGTGGGTGGAGGATTTCAAAAAAATCAACGCTAAATCAATTTTAGCCAGTCCCCGTATCGGCATCAACTACGCGAAAGCAGAACACCGAAACGCGCTATGGCGTTATTGTGTTTTGTCCGAAAAAATTAAATAAGAAAAAACATGAAGGTTTTAAGCTATTTTAATCAGCAACATGCCGATGATAATGCACGCTATGGAAAATATTTTTTGCAAGGAATGTTGTTCCTTTAAAAACATTATTCCCAATATCGCACCAAAGACCACAGATAATTCTCTGGCCGCGACAACATAACTTACCTGAGTCATCTGAAAAACAAAAAGAATTATCAGGTATGTTCCAATAGAACCAAGTCCAATTATTAACGAATACTTCTTCATCTCCTTAAGTGCGAATGATAATTCAATATTTTTATTGGTCAGTATGTAAGGAGCTAAAAAGATGGTTGTCAATGATGTTAGCCCAAATATGTAGGCCAACGGGTGTAGTATCCCTACTCCAAGTTTATCAGTGATGGAATAACTGATAATTAATACCGCCACGATTACAGAAAATAATATTCCACGTTTCTGGCGTGTATTTATAAATCCTAGTAATAAAACTCCAAAGCTTATCAGTGAAATACCTGCTACTCCAAATAAAGATATCTTTTCCTGAAGGAAGAGGCAGGCTGCTATCGCCGTACCCGCGATGGCGCTTCCTCGTGCGATCGGATATACCACAGAAATATCTCCATGCTCGTATGCTTTACCTAAAAAAAAGAAGTAGAAAGCGTGAATGATTCCTGTAGCCAAGACAAACGGCAGAGCTTTGAAGACAAACATATCTTTGGGTGAAAGTAGAAATAGAAAAGGAATGAGGACGATGGTTGCTATTAGTAGACCTATCCAGATTACGCTAAGATTGCCCGATGCTTTTTTAGCGGTAAAATTCCAGAGGGCGTGAAGAACAGCGGCAAGAATAATTAACAGGAAAGCCAGAAGGGGCATTATTTATTTAGACCTTATTTGTTTTTGAGGGAATAGCATCAAAAGAAAAACTATGTTTCAGTCTCCTCTTTTTTATAAAGTTCCAGAAACAATCTCCAGCTGGCCAGAAAAAGCGACGCGATAACCGGTCCCAGAACAAAACCGGAAATGCCGAAAACGGCAATGCCACCCAGCATGGAAAGAAAGATTAAAAGAGTGTGTATTTGAATGTCATGACTCACAAGAACCGGCCTTAACAGATTATCCACAGTGCTGATTACCAAGGAGCCAAACAGAAGAATTGTTATTCCCTGCCATGTATACCCCTGAAACAGCATGATTATGCCCGCGGGTACCCATATTAATGAGCAACCGACAGCGGGAATAACAGCTAGGCCAAACATTAAAACGCCCCAGATGAGGGCATTGTCGATTCCAGTAAAATAGAAAAGAAGTCCGCCAAGTAAGCCCTGAAGGCCGCCGATAACAAACGTTATTTTTAAAGTCGCTTTTGCCGTAGCCAGAAAATGATGAGTAAACGTTTTCATATGATACTTATTGGCGGGTAAATAATGTGTGATTGTGTTGACGAACTTGTCGCCATCACGCAGAAAGAAAAATAAAGAATAAAACATGACTACAATTTGAATGATAAGAATTATCGTGTTTTGGGTAAT
>JAFGKC010000103.1 GCA_016928765.1 Syntrophaceae bacterium | reverse complement strand
TTGCGCCTTGTATCAGACAGTTCCTTTCAGTTACCGGGCGGCGATGATTTCGCGAATTAAAATTATGTCTAATTTGGATATTACCGTTAAAAGACTTCCGCAGGACGGAAAAATCAAATACCGCCGGCCGATGGGCGAGGAGATTGAGCTGCGCGTGGCCACCATCCCGACACAGGGAGGAGTGGAAGATGTGGTTCTTCGTATTTTGGCTAAAGGGGAAACAAAGCCCCTTGAAGAAATGGCTCTTTCAGCACGCAACTATAAAGAATTGATTAATATAATTACCAAGCCCTACGGCATGATACTATGCGTGGGGCCTACCGGTTCCGGTAAAACAACCACGCTGCACGCAACCTTGAGCCATATCAACAGACCGGACAGAAAAATTTGGACCGCGGAAGACCCGGTAGAAATAACTCAGTACGGACTGCGTCAGGTTCAGGTACAGCCGAAAATCGGTTTTGATTTTGCCGCGGCAATGCGTTCGTTTTTGCGCGCCGATCCCGACATAATCATGGTCGGCGAAATGCGTGATTTTGAAACCGCTAAAATCGGCGTGGAAGCGTCTCTGACAGGACATCTTGTTTTCAGCACGCTGCATACAAACAGCGCTCCGGAAACAATTGTCCGCCTGTTGGATATGGGAATTGACCCGCTCAATTTCGCTGACGCCCTGCTGGGAATTTTAGCTCAGCGCCTCGTGCGCACTTTATGCGGCAAATGTAAAGAAGCTTATCGTCCTTCAAAAGAAGAGTTTAAAGAAATTGTTGAAGCTTATGGATCTAATGAATTCGAAAAATTAAACATCCGCTACAATAGCGACCTAAAATTCTATCGCCCTAAAGGGTGTGATGAATGCGGGCCTACCGGCTACAAAGGCAGAATGGCGATTCATGAACTTGTCATCGCGACAGATGAAATAAAACGAATGATACAAAAACATGAATCTGTCGAAGCATTACGCAATAAATCCATGGAACAAGGGATGACCACTCTTTTACAAGACGGTATTTTAAAAACTTTTCAAGGACATACCGATTTTCTACAAGTCCGCAGAGTCTGTATTAAATAAATCTTCCCCATCTGATTTCACATAAATTTTCTCATATTTATCATTCGACACATTTGCACATTCCATTCAATTCTTTGAACATTTTATTTAGGGGCAAGGGATAAAATGGGTGATTTTTGTAAGGGCACGGGATTGTCGCTTTACACATATTATACGTATTATCAGCTACTTACACTGTTTTATTAATTTTCCCCTCATTTTGGCACGATCTTTTCATTATATAAAGACAAATAAGATCAGAAGGAGGATTCAGATCATGAAAAAGACATTAGGAACAGTTTTAGTAGCAGCGGCAGTCGTAATGCTTACCGGAACTTTTGCCTTTGCCGAATACGCAGCAGTGGGTACAGGCGCTTTCCCCTACTTCCAGTTTGGTTGCCTAGTAGTCGGCGGTTTGATTGTTGTTTCTTTAAAACGTAAATTCGAGCAGATGTATACTGCTGAGGCAGTTGGTGTTTTCGCTCTTTACACGGTTTTGATGGCTCTTTTCACCAATCCGGTGATTGAAACTGTTAAAACGATCGTAAGCTAAGAACAATTATTAACCAGGCTTTCTTGATGTTTAAGAAAGCCAAGAAGAAAAAAGAACAAGTACTTAAAACACCAAAACATGATCTGCTCAAATATCGGCCCCCTTAAAGCTAACGCTTTAAGGGGGCTTTTTTTCGCCGGCTCAAAAATTTCTTGACAAGCTAATTTACAAAATTAGCATAAACAAGAAACCAGATGATCTTCAGGTATTCTGTGCAAACATTTTTCCAGTCTTTGGAGGATAGTTCCCAAAAGTTAGCTGGTGCTTTTTCAAACTGTGTAGGCATAAAATAAAACTCGCCTTCGGCCAGCTTAAAAACCTTATAAACCATAATTTTGATCCGCCGCATATGATAAGGAGAGCTGACAAACACAACGGATTTGAATTTATAATCAGACATTATGATTTTTGCTTCGATAATTTCCAGATGCGTGTTTTCGTAAATTATTGAACGCATCATATTTTTTTCAATTTCTTTACTGAAATCTGAACTTGATATGAATTCTTCCGCTACACTCCCATCAGCAAACCGATAAGTTTTATTGTAAGCGGGAATTATCAAATAATCCGCGAATCTTTTAGAAGTCAACATATTAACCTGTTTTTTACGCGCATTGAAGTCTTCTCCCAAGAGAAGCACAATGGCGTCCATTTTTTCAACACTTGATGAATATAATAAAAACCGGGGCGCGAAAATTAGCCCCATACAAATAATTACCACCACAGCAAGAAAAACAAGCGCTTTTGAATGTTTTTTCATGAAAATATCCTTGACATCACTTATAATTATTTATATCAAATAGTAGATATTAATTATAAAGTCAATATCTTACAGGTCACATAAGTGGCTACTTTGAAAATAAAGTGACCGGGCCGTTAGTTACGGTTAATCACCTTGGCGATTTTATTGTGAGTTATAATAAAATACAAAGATTCTTTATCTACTGAATGGCTGTGAAATATTTATGGATGATTTTTTTATTGCCAGCACCTGTCCGATTATAAGCAACAAGGAACCGGGTAATTGCTTATACGCCCATATTATGGAAAGCATCGATCTGGGTGTTGTTATTCTTAGCCTAAAAAGACAGGAAATTATTTTTAGAAATAAGTTTGCCTCTGAACTTTTTCAGGATAGCGAAGACAAACTTGGCTACAAAGCGCTCCTGACTCTTCTTCTGCCTAATTATGGTGAAGTTCCAGAAAGTGACATTATCGGCAAAACAAATACGCTATGGTATAAAAATCGCCTTCTTGGTTACACGCCGTATATGATTTCCGATGATTTTATCTGGGTGATCATCAGAGATATAACCGAAAGAAGCCGCCTGGAGTCAATAGCGGAAGCGGTAAATTCCATGGAAAACACCAGTTACATTTTTTCCGGCATTAGACATGAACTCGGCAATCCCATAAATTCCATTAAAATGACCTTAAGTGTTTTGAAAAAAAATATCTCCCATTATTCCGTAAGCGCCACGGAAAAATTCGTGGACCGCGCCATGACGGAGATTTCCCGTGTCGAGTTTCTCTTGCAGGCTCTGAAAAGTTTCAGTCTGTTTGAAAATCCGGATATTCATAATGTCAATATTGAACATTTTTTAAATAATTTTATAAAACTAGTGTCTGACGATCTTCGTCAGGCAGGCATCAAAATCAATCATGTAATAATTCCTCCCGTAAACACAATCAGCGCGGATCCACGCCTATTGCATCAAGTCATTCTTAATTTGACAACCAACGCTTCTGACGCTTTAAGCCAGTGTGAAAATCCTCAAATCATTATCAGAGCCGAAAAAAAGGAAGACTTTGTTACTCTTACAGTTGAAGATAACGGCATCGGAATGACAGAAGAAGAACAAACCAATCTCTTCAAGCCATTTTATACCACAAAAGCGCGCGGCACAGGCCTGGGATTGATGATAGCTTTAAAAATGGTGACGCTCATGAAGGGGCATATGGAAATTAAAAGCTATAAAGACATTGGAACAAAGGTCAGCGTTTTCATTCCCGCAGGCAAAGATAATGAAAATAAATAAAAGAAAAATCCTCGTTATTGATGATAACGATATTTTCTGCGAATCTGTTCGTGATATCCTGCGCGACGAAAATACCGACGTCCTCACTGCCAACACCGGAAAAGATGGATTGAATATCTGTCAAAATACGAAAGTTGATGTAGTAATTCTTGATCAGAAATTACCCGACACTGAAGGTGTGTCGCTATGTCCTTCTGTATTAAAGGAAAATGACCAAACAAAAATTATTTTTGTAACTGCTTATCCAAGCTTCAGCAACGCGGTAGAAGCAATCAAGGTAGGCGCGCATGATTATCTTTCAAAACCTTTTGAAATGGCTGAACTGGAGCTTACCGTCAAGCAGGCTTTCCGGACGCAGGAATTAGAAAAAACAGAGCAGATCCAAAACTATCATGATCACAGAGAAAGCGAAGAAATTGGACTAATCGCCGGGCAGGGAGTTTTTGATGAAGTTCTCAAAATGATCGATTTGGCCGCCGCCAGTGACGCTCCTGTTCTGATCACCGGAGAAACCGGCACGGGAAAAAATGTCGTCGCTCGCGCTATTCATTATAAAAGCAACCTGCCGAAAAAATTATTTTTGACAACCAATTGCGCCGCTTTTCCAGAAAGTCTCATCGAGGCAGAACTTTTCGGTTCAGAAAAGGGAGCTTTTACCGGAGCAACTTCTCTGCGTCGCGGTATTTTTGAATTAGCCGACGGCGGTACTCTTGTCTTAGATGAAATAAGCTCCATGCCCACTCACTTGCAATCCAAATTACTGGGCGTCTTGGAAGAAAAAAAGATCCGCCGCGTGGGCGGTGAATCATTCAAGCCTATTAACGTTCGTGTTATCGCCATTTCCAATACAGACTTGGCGGAAGCCATAAAAGAAAAATCCTTCCGCGATGACCTTTACTATAGATTAAGCGTGATACATATAAACATTCCCCCGCTCAGAGAACGTAAGCGAGATATTCCCAGATTATGTGAATATTTTATAAAATTAATGACAAAAAAATCAGACATTAAACTTTCCGATGAGGAACTTAATAAATTGCTGGAATATGAATGGCCGGGCAATGTTCGCGAACTAAAAAATGTAATAGAAAGAGCTTTGATTATTCAGCACGGCAAATCTCTTCAGCCATCTCAACTGCTAAAAAGCAACCATAATTTGCCATTATCTGCTGTGAATAATCCGGAGATTGAAGCGAACAAAATAATGACTTTAGAAAATATGGAAAGAAATCACATCGAAAAAGCGTTAATAAAATATATGGGCAATTATACACAAACAGCTAAAGCCCTGGATATTTCTTTGTCTACTTTGAAAAGAAAAGTGAAAAACTATAACCTTACCCATGTTGGCAAATAATTCACCTGCTAGTTCATAATGAACCTGTCATTTTGAACCTGCCGCAAGTTTGGCAAACACCATAACAATGTAAACACTTGACATTATTGGCAATAATACTAATAACGTTTTTGGCACAACGATTGCTTTACTCTTCAATAAAGAGTTAACCCTTTTAAAGAAAAGGGAAAACAAAAAACCAATTAAAAATTCTTGGAGAAAGTTATGTTGAATACAGCAAGTAATTTAGAATCATTAAAGCAAAAAATAGCAAGCTCCCCGCAAGACAAATTCTTTAAAGGCAAACTATCCGGAGTGGGAGAAGTTCTAATCGTCGATGATGAAGAACCGTTTGTTTTAAGTCTCGCCGACGGTTTAAGTTCATATAAAAAATACTTTAACGTAAGAACGGCGCCTAACGGGGCAGAAGCGGTAAAAACTTTAAAATTATCTCCTATTGACCTGGTGATCACCGATTTGAGTATGCCTAAAATGGACGGTTTTGAACTCCTCGCCTATATGAGCAGAAACTATCCTAAGATCCCCGTTATTCTCATGACCGCTTATGGAACACCTAAAATAGAAGAAATTGTCGGTAATATGGGAATTTTTCGTTATCTGGAAAAACCTCTGGATGTTGATACCGTTGCCGATAATATTATTGACGCGCTCGGTATCAAAATTTCCGTTACTGAAACTAAAGCGCCGATTACTGAACAAATTCGTAAAATAGATATACCGCGTAAAGAATCTCCCGCCGCTCATCTTAGTACTCAACATAGTTCTGAAAAACAAGATGCATCAAAAACCACAGCCACTTTCGGATCACGTACCAGTCTCGATCTAGCAAAGCTGAAAGAAGAAGCGCGTTCGAAAACCGGAGCAAAAGAAAAACCTTTAGATAAAAAAACATTCACGGAAGACAAAAAAATAGAAGAAGCCGCAGAAAAACGCGCGTTTTTAGAGGCAAAGGCCAGAGCCGAGGAGGAAAGATTTGCCCGCGAAGAAGCTGAACGCAAAATCAAAGAAGCTGAAGAAAAAGCGCGGCAGGAATCCTTTACCCGCCAGGAAGCAGAGCGTAAAGCCAAAGAAACAGAAGAAAAAGCGCGGCAGGAAGCCCTGGCAAAAGAAGAAGCAATTAAAAAAGCAAGAGCTGAGGCTGATGAAAAGTTAAGGCAGGAAGCTCTCGCCCGCGAAGAAGCAATCAGAAAAGCAAAGGCCGAAGCTGAAGCTGAGGAAAGAGCCAGGAAAGAAGCGCTCGCCCGTGAAGAAGCACAACGCAAAGCCAAGGAAGCAGAAGAAAAAGCGCGCCAGGAAGCACTGGCCAAAGCAGAAGCAGAACGCAAAGCCAAAGAAGCTGAAGAAAGAGCTCGCCAGGAAGCTCTGGCCAAAGCAGAAGCAGAACGCAAAGCCAAAGAAGCGGAAGAAAGAGCTCGCCAGGAAGCATTGGCCAAAGCAGAAGCAGAACGCAAAGCCAAAGAAGCGGAAGAAAGAGCGCGTCAGGAAGCACTCGCCCGTGAAGAAGCAGAACGCAAAGCCAAAGAAGCAGAAGAAAAAGCTCGCCAGGAAGCACTCGCCAAAGCAGAGGCAGAACGCAAAGTCCGAGAAGCTGAAGAAAGAGCAAAAAAAGATGCGGAAGAAAAAACAAAGAAAGATGCACAAGCTCTAGAAAATGACACAAAACAAAAAGATTTAAAATCAGAAACAAAACAAAAATTAAGCGCATGGAAAAAGAATTAAAATAAAATAAGTTTAACAGGATGATATCTCATGAATGTAACGAAATTAAACGAGGCCATTGGAGTACTGAAAACTAATTTGGGAGAAAGCTTGCTTTCCACAGCTATTGCCATGAATATCGACGGGCAATCAATTGCCGGGTTTAATTCCAACCCTAAGTTTGCCGCTCTTATCGTTAAAATCGTCAAGGTTGTAAACGACACCACAAAAATAAGCGGCATACCGCAGATAGGCAGATTTGCAACTTTTGAATTGCAGGACGATCAATTACTGGTTATTTTACCTTTAGGTGAATATATCTGGGGGATTTTGTTAGACGGCACGAAAACACAAATGGGACTTTTGTTGAATATTGAAATTCCCGCCGCGATCGACGCGTTTGCGGATGCTATTTCATAATTTGGCACCCACTAGGCAAAATCGAGCTTTTGTAAAATATATTGTTAATATAAAAAAGAAGAATCTTTCTTTGGGAGCAAGACATGCGTAAATCACCACCATATTCCACCGGTCCGCAAAAAGACACACTTTCCAACGCGCCACAGGTAGAAGAACTTTTAAAAAATCTTGAATTTCACAAATCAATTCAAGGCGTAAACAACCGTATAAACAGCGCGGAGAGCATCAAAGAAATAATAGTGGATATCAAAGAAGATATCCGAAATCTCTTTAACATCAATACCCTAACTATCTACGCTTTTGACAAAATAAAAAAAGAAATTTACACCCTCAATCCAGAAGGCGACGCAATCAAAGAAATCCGCCTGCCCGTTAATAATTCTACCATCGCCGGTTATGCCGCATACAATAAGAAAACAATTCTTTTACATGATGTATATGATGAACGGGAGCTAAAAAGATTCAGTGACCAGTTGAAATTTGACCGCAGCATGGATAGGCAACTGGGGGTCTTAACAGGTCAGGTTTTAGCAATACCAATCATGTACGAGCGCAATATCATGGGTGTAATGGAAGTGATGACGCAAAAGGGTGAAGATAAAATTGAAGATTACCGCCAAATATTTCTTGACGAAATATGCGGCGTGCTGGGCATCGCTTTCAATAACCAGGAGAAATTACATAAGCAGAAACGCCTTAGTAAGTATGATTACTTAATCAGGCAGGGATGCGCTACACAGGCTCAAATAGATAAAGCAACAGAGGAAGCTCGCGAGCGAAAAGAATTATTGGAAAATCTCCTGATGCAAAAATATAATATTTCTAAAGAAGATATCGGCACTTCCCTGGCCGAATATTACAGCTGCGAATATGTCACCTATAATGACAAAATACCGATACCTGGCGATCTACTAAAGAATCTAAAAAAACCATTTTTAAGGAGAGAAATTTGGGTTCCCCTGGAAAGAGTTGACGGAAAAATCAGGGTTCTTGTTGACGATCCGACTAACATAATCAAAAGGGACTCTATCGAGGGGCTTTTAAAAACCAAAGCTGTTAAGTATGACATTTCCTTTCCCGATGATATTTTTAAATATATTGAACGGTTCTTTTCAGCTCCGCAAGACAGTGCCTCGATTGATGACATCCTCGGAAAATTGGAGGCAGACGACGAGATTTACGAAGAGGAAGACGGCGAAGTCATCACCGAATCGCACAGCGTCATCATGCAGTTGGTCAATAAACTCATCAATGAAGCTTATGCCCGGCGCGCTTCTGATATACATATTGAGCCGAATACAGACACAAAAAACGTTGATGTCCGATACCGTGTCGACGGAGAATGTTTTCTTTACCAGACTCTTCCCTACAGTTATCGCGCGGCGGTTGTATCCCGTATAAAGATTATGTCCAATCTTGATATCACCGTAAAAAGACTGCCGCAGGACGGAAAAATTAAGTTCAGAAGGGGCGGCGAAGATGAAATCGAACTGCGTGTCGCCACAATACCTACCCAGGGTGGTGTGGAAGACATTGTGCTGCGTATTCTGGCAAAGGGACAAACACTGCCGCTTGACGCTGTTGCTTTATCTAGCAGAAACTATGCTGAATTAATAAAAATCATGGAACAACCATACGGCATGATTTTATGCGTGGGGCCGACCGGTTCCGGTAAAACAACCACTTTGCATGCCGGCCTCAAACATATAAATACGCCGGGCAGAAAAATATGGACAGCCGAGGACCCGGTCGAAATAACGCAGCACGGGCTCAGACAGGTTCAAGTGCAACCAAAAATCGGATTTGATTTTGCCGCGGCGATGCGTTCATTCCTGCGCGCTGACCCCGATGTTATCATGGTCGGTGAAATGCGCGATTTTGAAACCGCTAAAATCGGAGTGGAAGCATCGCTGACTGGTCATCTTGTCTTAAGTACGTTGCATACAAATAGCGCCCCAGAAACAATCGTCCGCCTGCTGGATATGGGCATTGATCCGCTCAATTTCGCGGACGCTCTGCTGGGCATACTAGCGCAACGCCTGGTAAGAACACTATGCAAAAAGTGCAAGGAAGAATATCACCCCAGCAAAGAAGAGTATGATGAAATGGCGGAAATATATGGTCAGAAATATTTCGACAAACTAAACGTTCCCTACACAAGCGACTTTAAGCTATATCGGCCCAAAGGCTGCCCGTCATGCGGCGACACTGGCTATCTCGGTCGTATGGGCATCCATGAACTCCTTATTGCGTCAGATAATATTAAAAGGATGATTCAAAGACATGAACACGCTGAACCTATCCGTGAAACAGCTATTGAGGAAGGAATGACCACTCTTTTGCAGGATGGCATACAAAAAGTACTGGAAGGATATACAGACTTAAAGCAGGTCAGGCGCGTTTGCATAAAATAATTTTTTACAAAAATTAAGTTTTATCGCTGAAATAGTCGGCTGAAAATATGTAAATTTCTGTTTCTTTTTCTTGCCACGCTTGGGGCGACAAGCCGGCCTTATAACAGGTTTCCCGCAAAAAAGATTCTCTGTCCAGATTATGCTCAACGGCAACCTGCGGCAATAATAAGCCTGAATTATAACCGCGTGTAATATATAAACCGTGTTTACCTACTTCAATCTCACTAACATCCTTAATACGTTTCAGGGGACTTAAAACGGACACTTCAAAGCTCAGATCGGTAAGTTCGTCGGCTTTAAGCGCGGGAAATCTGGGGTCATGAAAAGCCGCGGCAATAGCCATTTCCTGTACTGTTTCCCATAGCGGCTTAACCGCCTTTATATAACCGATACAACCTCGCAGATGATCATGTTTTTTTATGGTTACAAAAGCCCCCCTTTTCTCTTTAAGTGTTTCTGATTCAATCGTAAATTTCGGCATATTTTTATTATTAACTTTAGATGATACAGTTTTTTTTACAATTTCCAGAAGAGTGGCTTTTTCTTTTTGTGTTACTTCCATTTTTGCCCTCCTTGGTAAATTAGCCACACAAACTAAAATATTTTTTTATTCAATCCTGTTATTGATAATAAACTGCCGAAACATATCCGACAACGGAAGTTTTATCACCGGTAACATCGCCTGAATTCGAGTATTTTAAAACTTTTGCTTTTGACGCTCCCATCTTCTTTGCCGCTAATATAGATGAGGCCATAGGACCGCCGCCACAAGCTTCAGTCTTATTGGCGCTTAGATTATCAAGCAAACCTTCCGCGTCAGCGGCTTCTAAATATTTTATGGATACGGAATCGAGTTTTGCAGCCTTCTGGTAATCGTGAAAATGCGATAAGTCGGAGCTTCCTACAACCAACACCCTTTTGTCACCTGCAGCTTCATGTATAGCTTGCGCAATATTTTGACAAGTTCTTTCGTTTTGATCTCCCATTACCAAAGGAACAAACGAGAATTTGCCTAAAGCAATCTGTAAAAAGGGGAGCTGAATTTCTATGGAATGTTCGCTCGTATGCGCGGCAGGGATCTCCTGAACATCTTTATTCAAAGAAATAATTTTACGACCAATATCCTCGTCAACAGGAACAACGCCAAGCGGTGTTTCGTAACCTCCGCCGAGGAAAACAGAAACCCCGTGAAAGGCTACGCGATGACTTGGCCCGATGACAATCACAGTATCATATTTTTCGCCGCGAATAAGCCCATAGGCATACGCCGCAACTTGTCCGGAATAAATATATCCGGCATGCGGCGCGATTAGTGCTTTGATATCCCCTTTAAATTCTAAATTTGCCGCGGAAAAATATTTTTCAATACCATCACGCAGAACATCGGGTTTGCCCGGATACCACGAACCGGCTATTATCGCTTTTCTTATCGCTTTCATTGCCAAACTAATAATAGTTTTATTTAAAACGCCAAATTACACCCTGTGGCGTATCTAATACATCCACGCCGAGTTTCAAAAGCTGGTTGCGCAAATCATCCGCCTCTGCCCAGTTGCGCTCTTTTCTCGCGGTGCTTCTTTTGGCAACAAGATCGTTTATCTTCTTCACTTCCGGGTTATCTGCCAAAGCTTCAAAATCCATGATTCCGAGTACTTCATTAACGCTTTTTAAAGACGCTAATATTTTTTTGGCGTCTCCTCGACCTACCGCCCCAGCTGCAAGGAGACTATTAATTTTACCCATAAATTCAAAAATGGCGGCCAAGGCGCCGGCTATATTTAAATCGTCATCCAATGCCGCCTCAAATCCGTTTTTCAGATCGTAAATAATTTGATTGATTTCCGTATACTCATCTTTTTCTTTATCAACCGACACAAGACGATAAATAAAAGTATTAATTTTTTTTACCGTGCTTTGCGCCGACTTAAGCGCATCATCCGAATAGTTGATCGGTTTATGGTAATTTATTCCCAACAGAAAATACCTGATATCCGAGCCGCGATACCCTTTTTGCTTTAACTCATTCAAAGCAACATTATTCTTCAATGAGCGGGACATTTTTCTGCCGTCAACGAGTATTAGCTCGGCGTTAATCCAATAATTGGCGCCGCTGTGACCGGAAAACGCCTGGTTAATAGCCAGTATATTTTCCCCGTGCGGAAATATTTCATCAACGCCACCGATATTAATGTCGTAAACCGGTCCCAAATGTTTATACGCAATGGCCGCGCATTCCAGGTGCCAGGAAGGCCTTACGCTGCCCCAGCGGGTGTTATAATATATGCCTCTTTTCAGTTCACTGAGATTAGCTCTCTTTAACAGGGCAAAATCCGCCGGGCTGTCTTTATCATAATCATCAAGGTCAATTGATTTACCTCTTCTCGTTTTGGATAAATCTATATTGGAAAGAATTCCATAATCAGGCAATTTGGAAATATCATAATAAACGGAACGTAGTTTTTCGTACGCGAAGTTCTTGTCGGTCAGCTTCTCGACGATTTTGAGCATTTCTTCGATATTTTCTGACGCCTTTACATAAATATTTTCCTTGCGGATATTCAAAAAATCTACATCTTCCAGAAATATTCCGGCATACTTATCAGAATATTCCCCTAAGCTCTTGGATGCTTTCTCAGAACCTTTTATAGATTTATCCGTAATGTCAACTATATCCACCACGTGTTTTACACTGAATCCTTTGTAAGTAAAATAACGGGCAAGGAGGTCAGAGACAACAAACCGCCGATAATTACCAAGATGAGGAGCGTCATGGACTGTCGGCCCGCATGTGTGCATGCTGACATGGCCAGATTTGACCGGTTTAAAAATTGTTTTCTGGCGCTTAATGATATTATAAAGGTGAAAAGAAGGGAGCTCTTCTTTGACCGTGAAAAGTTCGGTGCTCAAATACCTCTCCCCGCTGTCGGGGAAAATAGCCACGATAACGCCTTCTGTCATTTGCTTGGCTTTGTGCGCGGCGACAAACATGGCGGCTCCGGAACTCATCCCCGCCAGGATTCCCTCTTCGCGGGCGAGCCTGCGGGACATTTCAAACGCGTCTTCATCCAGAATATTTATTTTTTCATCAAGCTGCGTCTTATCAAATATTCCCGGCCGATAAGACTCCTTCATGTTTTTTAATCCCTGAATTTTATGCTTCAAATAAGGCTCGACGCCGATTATTTGAATATGCGGATTCAATTCTTTAAGACGCTTGGATAACCCCATGGCCGTGCCCGTAGTTCCCAATGTCGAGACTACCGACGAGACATTGCCATTGGTTTGCTGCCATATTTCCTCGGCAGTGCCGTAATAATGCGCGGCTATATTGTCTTTGTTGTTAAATTGGTCGGTGCCAAAATATTTATCAGGATTTTCACGCAGTAATTTATAAACATATTCAATAGAGCCATCGGTGCCCAGATTGGCCGGCGTAAAATACAATTGCGCGCCCATGGCTTTAAGAATCTTTTTTCTTTCCTCGCTGGCTGACTCCGGCATTGCCAGGCACAACTTGTACCCTTTGGCCGCGGCAATCATCGCCAGGCCTATCCCCGTATTACCGCTGGTCGCTTCCAATATTATCTTGTCCGGCGTTAACTCTCCCCTTTCTTCCGCGCGCCTAATCATAAAAAGCGCCGTGCGATCTTTTATTGATCCTCCGGGATTAGCGCTTTCCAGCTTGGCAAATATTTTTACTTCTTTATTGGGATTAATCCTGCTGATTTCCACCAAAGGCGTATTGCCAATGCCCTTAGTAATATTTTCCCATATTTTACTCATAAAATACAACCCGATAATAATGCATTAACAAAAAACAGCTTTTAATTAGGGAAATATGTAAAATTTTATAACGGCAAGAAAAAACAAGGCGACAATATCTAACTATCCATTTTCAATAATGGTATTTTAATAAATTGAACGCCCTCTTCTTTCAAGTTGTTTTCTTCCTGAGGAGTAGTTGTGCCTTTAATGTTTCTTTTCTCTTCGTCTCCGCAATGCATCTTTAGAGCAACCTCCGCGAACTTGTTTCCCACGTCCTCAAAGTTTTTGTCAATATATTGACGCAAAACTTGCAGCGCCTGAACAGGAGAAACTTCTTTCTCCTGAATATTTCCCGTAACTCGCGAATTCCTTCCCATAATAGCTATAGAAGAAGGTGCTATTTCCACATTTGTACTATTACATACAGGACAGGAAACCAGTTTCTGTGAATTTTGTAAAATCCACGCCTGGCGGTCCTTAAACCATCCCTCGAATGTATGTCCCTTTTCACATTTTAAATCGTAAATAATCACTTGATTCTTTATTCCTCTTTCTAACGATTCCGAATAATTCTAACATTTTGCCTTTTAAAAAACAATGTTATCTTAATGTCCGCAAAACACTCAGAAATTGACTTAGGGCAAATCAAAAGCAATGGCAATTAAAATAATTTATTCTGAATAAATAAGTGGACAATTGGAAATAAATTTTATATCTTCCCTGCCGTGTCGGGATGTGGCCCAGCTTGGTAGGGCACTGCGTTCGGGACGCAGGAGTCGCGCGTTC
>JAFGKC010000102.1 GCA_016928765.1 Syntrophaceae bacterium | reverse complement strand
TATGAAAACAATGTGCCGATTTTCTGCCCCGCCTTTTCCGACAGTTCCGCCGGTTTCGGATTAGTGCTGCATCAGCATGAACGGCCTGAACATCATCTGTCCATTGATTCGGTGAAGGATTTTCTTGAATTGACAATGATAAAAATCAAAGCCGGCACTAGCGGCTTGCTGATGATCGGCGGAGGCGTACCGAAAAACTTCGCCCAGGACACAGTTGTCTGCGCGGAAATACTAGGCAAAGATGTTCCCATGCATAAATACGCAGTTCAAATTACTGTGGCGGATTCGCGCGACGGAGCCTGCTCGAGTTCCACGCTTAAAGAAGCGAACTCCTGGGGCAAAGTGGATTCAACATGCGAACAAATGGTTTACGCTGAAGCTACAACTGTTTTGCCTTTGCTCGCCAGCTACGCTTACCATAAAGGAAACTGGAAAAAACGGAAAAAATGGCAGCTGGCAAAAATCTTTAATCCTTAAAGTCAAAAGAATTGGTGGAGATGAGGGGGATCGAACCCCTGGCCTCGGCGTTGCGAACGCCGCGCTCTCCCAGCTGAGCTACATCCCCAACCTTTGAATGATTAACCGGAAAAACGTTCGCGAGCATATATTATTGTCTGTGTTAGTGTCAAGACATTGTTGACTTTTTCTTGCCTTGACAAAATAACCGGGTTTTCTCTATACTCTTACATAAATATTCAATATTGAACATATTAAAGGCGACAATACTTTGATCTTCGGATTTAATTTTATTTTACCGGCTTCCTTAATGATACAATAAGTGATGAAGCATAATATCATATTTCCAAGGAGAAAAAATTAATGGCGAAAATTGACGCTTTTTTCCACTTGATGCACGATCAGGGAGCATCTGACCTCCACCTTGTAGCCGGCCAGCAGCCGGCCATCAGAATCCGCGGCGAGATAGAGCGAATAAAATACGATAAGTTAACAAATGATGATTTAAAAGTCCTTCTCTACGAGATAACGCCGGAACACAAAATAAAGCATTTTGAAGAAACCGGGGACATCGATTTTGCCTATGAAGTGCCTTCTCTTGCCCGTTACCGTGCCAATTACTTTCAGCAAAAATACGGGATGGGCGCGGTCTTTCGTGAAATTCCCAATAAGATTGCTACATGCGCGGATCTTGGTCTTCCTTCGGTAGTGGCCAAACTTGCAACACTCCCGCGCGGGCTGGTTTTGGTTACCGGCCCCACAGGATGCGGCAAATCAACAACACTCGCCGCCATAATTGACGAGGCCAACCGCCTCCGCAAAGATCACATTATTACCATTGAAGACCCGATTGAGTTTGTCCATGAAACTCAGGGCTGCATAGTCAATCAGCGCGAAGTTGGCATTCACACTCAAAGTTTTGCCGCGGCATTGCGCGGAGCGCTACGTGAAGATCCGGATATTATTCTGGTCGGCGAAATGCGCGATCTGGAAACAATGTCGTTGGCGCTGGAAGCCGCTTCCACCGGACATCTTGTCTTTGCCACGGTACACACAACCAGTGCGGCCAAAACAGTGGATAGAATTATTGAGGTCTTCCCTGCCCACGAACAGTTGCAGATACGCTCCACGCTCGCCGACGGCTTGCGCGCGATCATTTCGCAGATTCTGTTTAAAAGAATCGACTTAAAAGGACGCTGTGTCGCTCTGGAAATATTAATCGCCACTCCCGCCGTGCGCAATCTGGTTCGTGAATCGAAAACCTTCCAGATTCCGTCCACCATTCAAACGGGAAGAAAATACGGCATGCAGCTAATGGACGATGGGATTATGGATCTTTACAACCGCGGATGGATAAGCGCCGATGAGGCTTATATAAAATGCAATGATAAAACCAAATTCCGACCGTTTTTAAAATACGCGCCGACGGATTTTACCGAAGCATAAATCAAAGCGAGGAAAGCTTATGAGAAAGCCGGAAATAGACCATATCCTGACCAGAATGCTGGAATCCAACGTGAACATTTCCGACCTGGTTCTAACCGTGGATAAACCCTTTCAGGTGGAAGCGGCAGGCCAGTTAGTGCCGGTGGAACTTGATCCTCCTTTTGACAAGTTAACTCCATTTCAAACGGAAATATTCGCGCTCAATTTAATGAGCCAGGACCAACGTCTGATAGAAACCCTAATCAGGGAAGGCTCCTGCGATTTGTCTTACGAGTTGCCCGGTGTTGCCCGTTTTCGTGTTAATATTTTTTCGCAGCTTGGTCATTATTCCATCGTTTTAAGAAAATTGGAATCAAAGATACCTTCCTGCGCCGAGCTTGGTCTGCCCGACGCGTTTTACCGGATATCAGCCGAGAAAAACGGCATCGTTCTCATAACCGGCGCAACCGGTACCGGTAAAACTACTTCTCTTGCCGCAGTAATCAACGAAATAAACGAAAACAACTCTGTGCATGTCATTACCCTGGAAGATCCGGTAGAATACACGCACTCACAGAAGAAAGCCACTATAAATCAGCGCGAATTGGGTAAAGACTTTGATAGCTTTGCCAACGGTTTGCGCGCGGCGCTCAGGCAGGCGCCAAAAGTAATTCTGGTTGGTGAAATGCGCGACAGAGAATCCGTGGAAATCGCGTTAACCGCCGCCGAAACCGGCCATCTTGTTTTAAGTACCCTGCATACTATTGATGCCGGACAGACAGTTAACCGTATTCTGGGTATGTTCGCGATAGATGAAGAAAATCAGATTCGCACGCGCCTGGCTGATTCTCTACGTTGGATTGTCTGCCAAAGGCTGATGCCGAAAGTCGGCGGCGGGAGAATAGCCGCCTTTGAAGCAATGGGCACAAGCCTGCGTGTCCGTGATAT
>JAFGKC010000101.1 GCA_016928765.1 Syntrophaceae bacterium | reverse complement strand
TGGTGGAGGCGGCGGGAGTCGAACCCGCGTCCGAAAACCTTCCGCTGGAGAATCTACGTACGTAGCCTTCGTTTTATAACCTTCACGCTGGATTGCTCCCTAAGGCCGGATCGCACCGCGCTATCCTGTAAGTATTCGCCGCCCTCCTCCAGGCAAGAAGTTTGGCTATCCTGTCTTAATGACGTTCTGTTCCAGCCAACAGGAAAACCGGGCAGAACGTTAGCCGACTTAAGCGGCTAAAGCGTAATCGTAGTTGTCTGCGATTATATGTTTCCTACCTGTTTAACGAGGCCTGTAGGAACCTCGGTACGCATCTACAACTTCAAATGTCCCCGTCGAAACCGTGACGCCCCCAATGTTTATTTGATTGTAATATATTAATTTATAATTGATTTGTCAAAGAAAACAAATTTAATCATGACTTAACTATTTAATAAAATGTATGATTTAATGGGTTTGTTTTTCTTTTTTCCTTTCTGCCAGTCGCATTTGTCGTCTTTCTTGAGCTTCCTTGTTACGGTGGATATCTTCATCTGTCTCCATAATAAGCGGCGGCAGTTGTATGGGCCGATAATTTCTATCTAAAGCAACGTATGTTAGATAAGCCGACGCCGTATGTCTTCTGTCTCCGGTAATAGGATTTTCTGATTCAACACGGACACCAACTTCCATTGATGTATTCCCCACATAATTAAGAGACGCTTTTAGCGTTAGCAAGTCACCTATATAAACCGGGTGATGAAAATCAATTCGGTCTATTGCCGCGGTAACAACATTAGCACGAGCATGACGAAGAGCTACCACTCCTGCCGCTGTATCGATTAATTTCATGATTACACCGCCATGAATATTTCCGGAACAATTAGCATCCGCAGGATTCATGACTTGAGCCAAAACAACTCTACTATCACTAACTTTTTTCCCTTTCATTTTATTCTCCAATTTTTAATCTTATACTTTAATCTGTTTGGATTTAAAGTTGCGCGATATATCGCGACGTTCCTCACGTTTTTTGATATCCTGACGGCGATCATGCAACTTCTTGCCTTTGCCGATACCTATTTCCACTTTGACCATGCTGTTCTTAAAATAAAGCTTCAACGGGATTATAGATAGACCTTTCTCCCGTGATTTTCCATATAGCCTTTTTATCTCCCTTTTGTGCAGAAGAAGTTTTCGGCTACGCAATGGCTCATGATTGTAACGGTTACCATGATCGTAGTGTCCGATATGAAGTTCCCGCATAAATACCTCATCTTCGCTTACAACAGCGTAACTGTCTTTTAAATTAGCTTTGCCCGCGCGGAGCGCCTTGACTTCTGTTCCCGTAAGCACCATTCCGGCTTCATAGGTATCAGTTATTTCATAATCACGGCGCGCCGTTTTGTTGGAAGCTATCAGTTTTTGTCCTGTATCCTCTTTTGCCATAATTTAACTTTCACATTAATCCAAAAATATTTCTACATCTTTTTTGACAAGGGCAATAGATAATCTGGCTTAACATGGCTCATTGCTTTAAAAATATTATCACGTATTTTTTTGTTATCTTTGGCCATATCGTTTAAAAGACTTTTCACATATAATCTTTTGGATTTTTCACTTGTGGGACATTCGTTTTGAGTAACAGGGAATTGTCTTTCCCCGCAGTACTTTTTTACCAACTCTTCACGCATATATATTAACGGGCGGATAATATGCAATTTACCTCCGAAAACACTTTGCTTCGGCACCATCGTGCTTATTTCCCGCCCGTAAAAAATATTTATCAGTAAAGTCTCAATTATATCGTCACGATGGTGAGCGAATGCTATTTTGTTACATCCTTGTGCCGCGGCAATTTCAAATATTCTTTTGCGCCGTAGACGCGAGCAAAGAAAACAGGGATTCTTTTTATTGATCTCGGAATGCGCCACAATGCCGATATCCGTCTTTTCCATTATATAGTGATAATTATTTTCGTGAAGGTATTTTTCCAGCGAATTATAAGCTTTACATGAAGGATCAAAGCCCATATCAATGTTTACTACAACGTATGAAAAACTCGGCACAAAGATCATTGGCGAATCAAGTAAATCAAGCAGAACATAACTATCCGCTCCGCCGGATATGCCTATGAGCAGTTTATCTCCTTCCTCAATCATGTTAAAATCTATAATGGCTTTTTCCAGCCATTTTTTTAAATGACGATACAGTTTTGTATCTTTTTTATTTCCTGTCATCTTTACCTTGGATATCAATAAATAATTATTGAATGTATTTATCTATACGACTTATCTAATAGAATCAAGCTCGTTCAGACATTGGTTTCAAATATCACAATATTTTTTTCTGCGGTTTGCGAAATATACGCTTGAGATACATGAATTTTTCAAGCGAATTATTATATATAATAGGCTTTTTATCAGTTGAGAAAATGATTAAACAATATCCAGACTTAAATTTTTATTAATTAATGAGTTTACTTTTAAAACAAAATTGCTGATTACCTTTTTGTAGCATAAAATATTTTTATTTATCTTCTAGCTTAGCTATTTTTTCTTCTAAATATTCTATTCTTTGTCTAATTTCTGGCCGGCGGTCTTTTTCCAGCTCTGCACGGAGCTTTTGCCGGGCGTATTCTCAGGTAGGAGGATTTGCTTCAGCTTGTATCCGCCATTCCTCATAACGATTAAGATTTCCTTCTTCAATCGATAATTCCAGACGTAACATCGCTATCTTTTCTTCTCTTTTAACCTCTTTATCTTTTCTTGCTAAATCCTTTTCTTCTGGGCTGAGAGGTGTAATTAACGCAATGAATTTTTGAAAAGATGATGCACTCTCGTTTTCGACAATAAAATCTTTTTTTACAAACCCCGTTGAAATAAGCATAAAGTAAATGCCGTAAGGAACCAGCAGAATAATCATGATTTTTTTGAAACTCATTTTATTAACCTTTTTATAAACAATCTGTTTTAAAGCAACTTAAACAAACGTCGGCGAAGTACTTCCATGTCCGCTCTATTTTCTGTGAGTGAATATATCATTTCTTTTTTATCATCTTTTGTGTCCTTTACAATACCGGATATGAGTCCCATTTCTTCCATAAATTTTATTACATTTATATAGTTTGATTGAGAGAGCGCTTCTTTACGCAGGATTTCTCCTTTGCGATATAATCTGTCCGCCAATGTTCTTATTTTTTTAAGCCATTCCTTTCCCACCAAAGGATTCTTCTTTAAATAAGAACAGCTGCGCAGAACTATCCAATACGACTCCAGATAATTATGAATGAGTCCTGCGAAAGACTTAAGTTTAATTCTTCCTCTTCCCTTAACTTCTATCCATAGTTCATCTTCACGTTCTTCGGGTTTAATCATTTTTCTGTTATACAGATATTCAAGAACGCCGTTAACCTCATCTACATCATCTTTGTCTTCATCAAAAATAAACTCATTCCACAGAAGCCGCTTGAGATATTTATAATCCGCCATTATACGGCTTAGCGGTATCACGTCCTCGCTGCTTTTTACCATGGATGTGGCGACAAAACTCAATGGCACAAAGAAATGTAAAATATTGTTTTTATAATATTCAAGAAATTGTCTTTTTTCTTCTTCCAAAGAATAAACTATTTCTTTCATATCTTCATCTTCGTCTTCATCCGCCTCCACTTTTGTAAGAAGATTTGACTGTGTGTAGATGTTTAACGCTTCGGTAATCGCCTTTTCACGATTAGAAAAAGTGGAAGAAAATTTAACTTTCTTTGTCTGCAGATATTCATAAAATTCATTCAGATTATCCATTAGTTCCTCATAGGATATTCCTCTTCGGTCATGACTGAGAATCACTGCCGAAACCAGAGAAAAAGGATTGACGACGGAAACTTTATCTATTTCCAGAACAATTTCGTAACCTATCTTCCGATAAAGCGCCTGCCTTTCCGTCATCGTCATCTGATCTATAGGCTTTTCCTGCGCGGCCAGGTATTCCTTCATGATAATCGGCTCGCCGATATTCAAATAAACTCTGCCGTAACGCTTCCGTAGTATCTTTCCGCTTTTGATTATTTCAACCGTGTTTTCGGGAGTCTTTTCCTTGCCCGCTAATTCCTTTAAATATGATTTCTCTTCTATGATGCGGTCATAGCCGATATAAACAGGAATAGCCGCGAAATTATCGCAATATTTATCCTGCATCGCCTGTATAACCATGGATAGAAGTCCATATTTAGGCATGACCATTTTTCCTGTTCTGCTTCGTCCGCCTTCAATAAAAAATTCAATAGGATAATCTTCTTTAAGCAGAATAGCGACATATCTTGTAAATACTTCCGAATAAAGTTCATTATCCCTGAAACTTCGGCGCAGAAAAAACGCGCCGGATTTTCGGAAAATATAACCCATAGGGAAAAAAGATAAATTATCGCCAGCGGCAATAAAAGTTAGCTGAATATTGTTCACATATAGGACATACGAAAAAATAAGGTAATCGATATGCGATCTATGACATGGGATTACAACAAACGGCATTTTTTTGGATATATTCCTGAGCTTTGCCAGCCCTTCCTGATCTACAAGAAGTCCATCATAAATATTATTCCAAAGCCAGCGGAGTAATTTAAGCCATATCTGAATCATTGTTTCGCTGTAATCAGCGGCAATTTCATAAAGATAACGCTTTGCCTGCTTTTCCACTGATTTTATATCTTGATTGTGTCGTAAAGCGTAATCAGCAAAGAATTTTTTTGAATTCTCGTCAGCCAAAACCATACCGATAATTTCTTCTTTAGATTTAAGAGCAGGTCCCACAACTGTTGTTTTTTCTTTTTCTATGCGGTCTATCAGCTCTCCACGCAAATCACGGACAATGGTATCCACAGGGGTATTTTTTTTACAGACATTCAGGTAGTCGGATAAGCTAATCGGATCTGATGGAATAATAAACGCTTTATTCGCGTAGCGCATAAATGTGATCAACCTTCGTATCGCTCCGGTATGTTCCGTCTGCCCGAAAAGTATATTAATCAGACTTTCGTTTTCTTTTTCTCTGCGCCGACCGTAAGAAACCAAAACCGGCACAATAAAAATAGGAAAGTCGACAGTTTTTTGAACACTAATTAAGCTGGATAATCCGCTTTCCGCTGTTTTACTTTCTATAAACTCTGATTCACCTAAGTGAATAATTATACTGTCTTTTTCCCTTACGATTCTCTGCAAATATGATAGTTTATCTCGCCAGGCTTTCTTCTTACTGATTAGTCTTCTCAGAAATGAAAACCAGAAAAACTTTATCATCTTGGGGAAAGGCTGCCAGAAAGTCATGTTCATTCCATGACAATAAACCGGCAAAGGCAACCCTCTTCTTCCCGCTACCTCGTACAAGATAAGACTATTTAGTTTGCTTCTTTGTTTGATCGCGAAGACCACTACACCGCGCTCGGCGAGCCCTTTTATTGATTCGACATATTCATCCGCTATAGAAATGCGGGAAAGAAATATTTTGGCCAGTTGAAATCGCAGGAAATCCTGCTTTTCGTAAATACGTCCTGAATAATATTTTTTATTTAAATATTTTTTGACCGTTTTTAATTCGGCAATCATTTCAGAAGCTCTTTAGTTTTTAAGAAATTCGTTTTCAGCCCATCTTGGGAAATAAATTTTTAATATCAGCATTTAAGTTTTACCGGAGATATTTTTTTATTATTAGATAACACGTTATGTTCATCTTCACACACGAATTCGTCCGGAAATCTTTTCATCATGTATTTTTGCACATAATCTCGAACTTCATGAGAAGTCCCAAAGGAAAGCGCTTTTTTAAGCAATAATTCTGATTCCTCTACGGTAGCTTCACGAACAACTCTTTTAATGCGTGGAATCGCCAAATGATTCATGCTGAGCTCATCTAGTTTAAGGCCTAAAAGAATCAGCGCGTAAAGAGGATCACCGGCCATTTCTCCACACATTGCCACTTTAATGTTGGCTGCATGCGCGGCATCAACCACCTTTTTAATCATTCTTAAAATTGCCGGATGTAAAGGTTCATATAAATAAGTAAGCCTTTCGTTGGCCCGATCAATCGCCAGCGCGTACTGGGTCAGATCATTTGTGCCGATGCTGAAAAAATCTACTTCTTTTGCCAACTCATCGGCAATTTCCACTGCCGCGGGAACTTCAATCATCGCGCCTATTTCCATTTTCGGAGCAATTTTAACCCCTTTTGCTAAAAGATCTTCTCTAGCTTCCTGAAGCAACTTTTTTGCCTCTCGAATTTCTTCAATTCCGGAAATCATCGGAAAAAGAATTCTTATATTGCCTGCGGCGCTCACACGCCAGATGGCTCTGAGCTGAGTTTTAAAAAGTTCCACTTCTTTGAGACAAAACCTGATCGCGCGCAATCCCATCTGTGGATTAAGTTCTTTAATATGTTTTTGATCCGGCGCGATTTTATCTCCGCCTAAATCAAAAGTCCTGATTGTGGCCCACTGCAAATCTTTCACACTCGCTACCTGCAAATAATTATTCACATGTTCATCTTCAGAGGGCAAATCTTGCCGGCTGATGTATATAAACTCAGTTCGGTAAAGGCCAATATGTTCCGCGCCGTGCGCTACTGCTGAAGGTATTTCTTCAACAAACTCAATATTACCTCCTATATGAAGCAAATAACCGTCTTTAGTCTGCGCCGGCAGTTTGGCATACTTAAGATATTCCTCATCAATCGCTGAATAATGAACCTTCTTTTCTTCATATCTTTTAATCATGTCCGGATACGGATTGACAATAACGACACCGGAAATGCCATCAACAATTACCTCATCCCCTGTTTTTACTATCTGGGTAATGTTGCCCAACCCGGCAACTGCGGGAAGTTCCATTGCTCGGGAAACAATGGCCGTATGAGAAGTTTTACCGCCTATATCGGTAGCGAAACCGATAACTTTATCCATTTTCATCTGCGCTGTGTCCGCGGGAGAAAGATCCGGAGCGATAACGATTACCTCTCCGCCGATATCCAAAATAATTTCTCTTTTTTCACCGGACAGATTGCGCAGTATTCTATGCCCGACATATTGAACATCGCTGATTCTTTCCCGTATGTAGGCGTCACCCACTTGTTCAAATATTTCCTTATAATAATCAAGCGTTAGCCTAACAGCCCATTCAGCGTTTATTCCCATTCGCCGGATGTATTTGATAGTTCGGCTGGTGAATTTCTTGTCCTTTAAAATAAGAATATGTACATCAATAATATAGAGCGGTTCATTGACTCCGGATTTTTTTAGTTTGGATTGAATTTCTAGCAGCTGCTTTTCTGATTCTTTCAGCGCTTCCTTAAATCTTTCAATTTCTTTTGGAATCGATGAAGATTTTTTAAGCCGATAAAAAGAAATATTGCTGTCCAGCGGATCGAATAGATATGCTTTTCCGATAACCACACCGGGAGACACTCCCAAGCCTTTAAGGGCGTATGTTTTTTTTGTTTGTTCGGGACTCATTTATCGCTCATTCTTCTCCAAATTTATTTTCGATCAGTTCTCCCAAAGCTTCAAGCGCCACGAGCGCGTCATCGCCTTCTACTTTAACTTTAAGCTCACCGTTTATCGGGCACGCAAGCGTAAGAATTCCCAGGATGCTTTTACCGTTAGCTGTTTCACCGTTATGTTCGACACAAACATCTGATTTAAACTTTTCGGCCACTTTAACAAAAGAAGCCGCCGCTCTAGCGTGCATTCCCAGCTTGTTTTTTAATTTA
>JAFGKC010000100.1 GCA_016928765.1 Syntrophaceae bacterium | reverse complement strand
TAACGAAGCGCGGATTAAGAATCACAGATACTATCTTAACTTTGCCAAAAAATATATTCAGTTAAAAGACGGCAAATTTAAACAAGAGGGAAACCCAAATGACTATTTAAAGGTGGAATTGGTGGATTATTTAATCACCGATTTTGATGGAAATATGACCGATGACGCCGTTTTAGTGCTTGCCACATCTCCAATGGGCAGCGGCGTGTTTTATGAGTTAACAACACTTATTTCAGATACAGAGGATGATTTTATACGGCAGGGTCAATCAGTTCTTCTTGGTGATAGGGTAAAAATAAAATCAATGTCCGTAAATGAAGAACAGATTAATCTGGAGATGATTGTTCACAAACCGGGCGATCCCTCATGCTGTCCAACCGAAAAAATTGTAAAACAATTCTATTCAACAGATGGCAATCTCAGAGAATCAAGCAAATGAATCTTTTTGAAAAATTATGATAATTCATTGAATTATCATAATTTATTCATTTGAATCTACAGAAAATACTTATCAACGCACAAACTCAAATGAAGCGTCTTTAGTTCCCCCTCCCATGATTTCCGGGTACCAGTATCTCATTCTCATAGTGACTTTGTTTTTAGATACTACTTCGAGCCAATATCGGCGTCCTTCAGGACAGTTGTCCCTTTGTACGGACTCTTTGCACAGATTGTAGAACGTACCAAATTCAAGTTTCCGTCCGTTTATTCTATGCGATTGGCTCATGACTCCGGAGGGACAGTTGCCACAGGGCCACGTAATCAGCAGTTTGTCCTGTCCATCTCGCTTAATCGATTTTATCCATTTGTATTTGACGAACAAGTTAGCATTGGTTATCCCTTTTATCTGCCATTGACTTTTGTCGGTTAATGAAACAAAGATATTCAAAACATCCTCATCGGTGATGACCTGCTCCGCTTTGAATTCTGCTTTGTAAATTAGAGCTTTTATTTCTGCTGCATTAGGAGAATCTGGTGCAAGCTGTAGATATTTCCTAAGGGAACTGACAGCATCCGTATATTTTCCGGCTTTTTCCTGGACGAGCCCGAGATTATAGTAAACATCCGGCCAGTCAGGAGCAAGCGACTGCGCTTGTTTAAATTCATCGATGGCAAGATCGTAGTCTTCAACGGTCTTGGCTATTTCAACAGCAGCCATACCGCGATTAAAATGTCGGTTTGCTTCATCTGACACTTCCGAAGACCATCCTGTTGTTGCCAGCCATAGAACTGTACATAACGCCAAAATCAATTTATTTATTCTTTTTTGCATATTTTTATCATCCTTTTAAAGAAAGCCTTTATAAGCAAATAAAAAAAAACTCTTTTGAAGAGTTGATAAATCAGATATCGTGAACTGATAATATTCTTACATATTAAGGTAATTTTATAAACAAAATATTTTTCTCATTTCCCATATCTTGTTTGACAAAACAACAAAATTTGTTATACGTAATATTGTTTTAAATTACCTAAAAAACAGGCATTTCGGGCAATGAAGATGGAAAAAATCAACATCGGATTAATCGGTTTGGGCAATATCGGGACTGGAGTGGTCAAGCTTCTGGAGCAAAATAAGGCTCTGATTGAACAGAAACTCGGTGCTAATCTTGTTTTAAAGAAAATAGCCGATATCGATATAACCACTCCCCGCGGTATAAAAACCGATAAAAATCAATTAACTGCAGACGCACGGGAGATAATCAACGACAAAGATATTTCCATTGTCATTGAGTTAATCGGCGGCTATGAGCCGGCGCGTACTTTTTTGCTTGAAGCAATAGGGCAGGGAAAGCATGTCGTAACCGCCAACAAAGCACTTATTGCCAAGCACGGAAACGAAATTTTTCAGGCGGCTTATAAGAAAAGTGTGGATATCGGTTTTGAAGCCAGTGTGGGCGGAACTATACCCATTATTAAAACACTCAAAGAATCACTGGCTGCCAACAACATAAACTCTATTATCGGCATAATGAACGGTACTGCCAATTTTGTTCTCACCAAAATGACTGATGAAGGCAAAATGTTTGATGTCGTCCTGAAAGAGGCGCAGAAATTAGGTTTTGCGGAAGCGGATCCTACTTTCGATATCGAAGGCATGGATACCGCGCACAAGATGGCGATTATTCTTTCTTTGGCTTACGGTAAAAAAGTAAATCTTGATGATATTTACGTGGAAGGAATATCCAAAATAACCAGAGAGGATATCGCCTTTGCCAAAGAACTCGGCTATCGGATAAAACTTCTGGCTATTGCCATGCTTAAAAACAACGCGGTGGAAGCGCGCATTCATCCTACTATGATTTCTTCCAATCATTTATTGTCCAACGTCAATCAGAACAATAACGCCTTTAATATTGTCGGCGACGCTTCCGGGCCGGTATTTCTTTTCGGCCAGGGCGCGGGAATGATGCCTACCGCCAGCGCGATTTTCAGCGATATAATAGATGTAGCCCGCAACGTTTTGAAAGGAATTTCCGGAAGAGTGCCTCTTCGTTCAGTGGATGAATCCGTGATGAAGGAAATTAAACTTATCCCGATGGAAGAGGTAGAAACAAAGTATTATTTCCGCTTTTCCGCGGTTGACCGGCCGGGCGTTCTTTCAAAAATTTCCGGCATTCTTGGTGAAAACAACATCAGTATCGCCACCGTGATTCAGAAAGCACGATTTGAAAATAGCGCTGTGCCGATAGTGATGACAACCTACAAAGCAAAAGAAAAAAATGTGCGGGAAGCTTTGAAAAAAATAGACAAAATCGATGTGTCCATGGATAAAACAATGCTCATACGCATCGAAGATGAACTCGATTAGATTAAAGTAGAAACTGTGTAACATGAAATATGTAATTTTACTCGGCGATGGCATGGCCGATTATCCTACAGATAAACTTGGCGGCAAAACTCCGCTTATGTGCGCGTTTACGCCTCATCTGGATCAGATAGCCGTGGAAGGCACTTTAGGTTTAGTCGATACCATTCCCGAAGGAATGAAACCAGGCAGCGATGTGGCAACCCTGAGTGTCCTGGGTTATGATCCCGCGCAGAATTACACCGGACGCGGGCCATTGGAAGCCGCCAGCATGGGAATAAACCTGGGTCCGAATGATATCGCTTACCGCTGCAATCTGGTTACCATTGGGCAAAAAGATACTCCGGAAGCTTTTATGGAGGATTTTACCGCCGGGCACATTTCCAGCCGGGAAGCCAGAGAAATCATTCTGGACATCAACAGCGCGCTTGGTTCGGATAAATTTCAATTTTATCCCGGTGTCGGCTACAGACATTTAATGGTCTGGCGCAACGCTATTTCATCTCCACAAACAACTCCACCGCATGATATTACCGGCAAGCAGATTTCCGAATATTTACCCCAAGGTGATTCCGCGGAAGATATTAACGAGCTTACTCAAAAAACTTCAGAAATTTTGTTTAATCATCCGATGAATATTGAGCGGGAGCAGGCGGATAAAAAAAGAGCTAACTCCATTTGGCTTTGGGGGCAGGGCAGAAAACCGCAGATTGTTCCTCTTACAAAAAAATACGATCTGCAGGGCGGCATGATTTCCGCTGTTGATTTGCTCAAGGGTATCGGCATGCTGGCCGGACTAAAAGTTCTCAACGTGGAAGGAGCGACAGGCTACATTGACACAAATTACGAAGGCAAAACCAAAATGGCGCTGGAAGCGTTAAAATTCATGGACTTTGTTTTTTTACACCTGGAAGCTCCCGATGAAATGGGACATGAGGGAAACGCGGAAGGAAAGATAAAGGCCATCGAGTTATTTGATGAAAAAATAGTCGGCCCCGTTTTAAGCAACATCGCTTCTTTCGGCGATTATCGTGTTATTGTTTTGAGCGATCACCCGACACCTATCGATCTGAGAACTCACGTAAGCGACCCAAGTCCTTTCGCGGTGCTATCTTCTATAAAAGACGAAAATAAAGCATCTGGGCTGGCTTTTACCGAGGAAAACGCGAAAAAAACGGGTATTTTAATATCTCCCGGCCATTTACTTATGGAAAAATTCATTCGGAACTGGAAAAATTTTGTAAGTGGATAATACAACAAAAATCCGTGTGATCTATGCCGATACTGACGCTATGGGCATTGTTTATCACACCAATTACATAAAATGGTTTGAAGTAGGGCGCAACGAGCTGATGCGCAAATTAGGCATTGACTGCGCCGAGATGGGAAATAACGGCATCAGCCTCCCGCTGACTAAAGTGGGCTGCCATTATCTGTTGCCGGCAAGATACGATGATTTGCTTATCATCGAGACAGAGATAGATTATATAAAAAGAGCAAGCTTGAAGTTTAATTCACGCATCTGGGATGAAAAAAAACAAAACCTGTTGGTGGAAGGATATACCGTGCATGCCTGTGTTAACGGCAAGGGAAAAGTGTCCAGAATTCCGCCGCAGATTCTTGAACCGCTAATTAAATACAAAGATAAAGGGGAATAATATGTCTAAACTATCAAAACAAGAACTCAAAGAACCGGATATTTTTCAGGCTACTGTCACAAAGGTCGCCCATTACATTGAGGAAAACAAAACACGCTTTTATGCTTTTGTAACAGCCGGGATAGTCGCGATCGTTATTGCTGTGGGCATTTATCTTTACTGGAGCAACTATCAGTCAGGCGCGATGCAGATATATACCAAAGCGCAAAATAGTATGCTCAAAAGCGCTTATAATCCTTCCGTTGCTGACGATACGATGGACATTTTTAAAGAATTAATTGATAAATATCCCTACAGCTGGAGCGCGCGCATGGCGCATTATCATCTGGGCAATATTTATTATAATAAGGGCGAAGTTGATAACGCGATCGACAGTTACAAAAAATTTATTTCTTCCGTAAAATCCGATGAGGCCGGGGTGAAATTCCTGGCACTTACTTCACTTGGCTATTGCTACGAATCAAGAAAAGATTTTAAATTAGCGCTGGAATACTTTGAAAAAGCGCAAAAAACAAAAAATGTCGGTTTTGAATCGATGGGGTATCGTAATATCGCCAGAATTTACGAACAGCTAAACGATAAAGAAAAGGCGCTGGAAAATTATAAAACCGCCCTGGAAAAAAACAACGATTCGGCCATGGAGCTTTTCATCAAACGTAAAATATCATCATTGAGCTGATTGAGGAGAATAATATTTGAAAGTTTTAATGTCCGGAAATGAAGCAATCGCCCGCGGTGTTTACGAGGCGGGCGTAAGGTTTGCCGCCGCGTATCCCGGTACTCCCAGCACAGAAATCCTGGAAGAATTTTCCAAATACGAGGGAGTTTATGCCGAATGGTCGCCTAATGAAAAAGTAGCCGTGGAAGTAGCGATCGGCGCGGCACTGGCCGGAGAAAAAGCACTGGCTGTAATGAAGCATGTTGGCGTTAATGTGGCGGCTGACCCCATATTTACCGTCAGTTACACCGGTACAAACAGCGCTTTGGTTATTGTCAGCGCTGATGATCCTTCTTTGCACAGTTCACAAAACGAGCAGGACAACCGCAATTACGCCAAGTTTGCCAAAATTCCCATGCTGGAGCCGGCGGACGCGCAGGAGGCAAAAGAATTCGCCAAACTCGCTTTCGTTTTGAGTAAGAAGTTCGACACTCCGGTATTTCTGCGTTCCACTACAAGAGTTTCTCATTCCAAATCCATCGTTAAGCTTGGCAAGCCAGTTGCTTATCAGGATAAAACAGCCATTACTTTTAATCCGGAAAAATATGTGATGGTACCGGCTTTGGCTCGTCTGCGGCGCGTAGAAGTGGAAAAGCGTCTGGAAAAAATAAAACAATACGCGGAAACTTTCCGTGAAAATAAAATGGAAATCAACGACCGGCGCGTCGGCATTATTACGGCGGGAATGCCGTATAATTACGCCAAAGAAGTTTTCCCTGATTTTTCTTACTTAAAATTAGGCATGGTTTACCCTCTGCCGGAAAAACTGATTAAAACATTCGCCAAAAAAGTGAAAAAGATTTACGTGGTGGAAGAACTGGATCCTTACCTGGAAGAACAAATCAAAGCGATGGGTATCAATGTTATCGGTAAGGAAATTTTTCCTTATACCAACGAATTTGACCCGGGCATTATCGAAAGCGCGATTAAAAAACACCTCAAAGGCGGCAAATTTCCCGCGCAAAAAATACCGTCTCGCCCGCCTAATCTTTGCCCCGGCTGTCCGCATCGCGGCTTATTTTATGTTTTGGGCAAGCAAAAAGTTTTCATCACCGGCGATATCGGCTGTTACACGCTATCATACATGAAACCTTTACAGGGTTTGCATTCGTGCATTTGTATGGGTGCCAGCGTCGGGATGGCACACGGCATGAGCAAAGCGCTGAAAGAAAAAGGGAAGGGCAAGGTAGTGGGCGTAATCGGTGATTCCACTTTTGTTCATTCCGGCATCACACCTCTTTTGAATATGGCTTACAACAAAAGTGACGCGCTGATTATCATCTGTGATAACAGCACAACAGCGATGACCGGCATGCAGGAACATCCCGCAACCGGCTTTACCCTGCAGGGAGAGAGGACAAAACAGCTTGATCTAAAGCTTTTAGTTTCGTCTCTAGGCATTGATAATATAAGGGTTATTGATCCTTATAATCTTGGAGAAACAAAAGAGGCAATCAAGGAGGAGTTGGCCAAAGACGGCCCCTCTGTAATTATATCAAAGCGCGGCTGTGTGTTGTTTAAAAGAAAAGATTATGCCACAGAAAATCCCCTGAAGATTGACGCGGAAAAATGCACCGGCTGTAAAGTCTGTCTGGGATTAGGCTGCCCTGCCATTTCCTGGCAAAAAATCAAACCAAAAGAAGGCTCCAAACAGCAGGGAATATCCGTTATCGACGAAGGTTTGTGTACCGGTTGCGGCTTGTGCGCGCAGGTTTGTAAGTTTGGGGCAATATCTTAATAATATTGGGTCACTATGTTGAAAAATGACGAGATTAAAAGTGTTTTATTGGCCGGAGTAGGGGGCCAGGGTATTCTCAAAGCCAGCGATATCATGTGCGCGGTGATGATGGAAGCCGGATTTGACGTAAAGAAAAGCGAGGTTCACGGCATGGCCCAGCGCGGCGGCTGTGTTACAAGCCATGTACGCTATGGCAGTAAAGTTTATTCGCCCTTGGAAAAAGCCGGCAGTATTCAAACTCTCGTTTCTTTCGAGAAAATGGAATCTTTGCGCTATTTGCATTATCTGGGAAAAGATTCATCCATCATCGTCAATAGCGAAAAAATAAACCCTCCTGCGGTAAATATCGGCACTATGCCTTATCCTGCTGATATTATAAAATATTTGAAGAAGAAATTTAAGCTGGTCATGGAAGTTGACGCTTCGGATTTGGCGCAAAAAGCAGGCAATGTCAAAACAGCAAATATAGTCCTTTTGGGAGCTCTGGCCAGTTTGATGGCTATTGATCAGAACATCTGGGAAAAAATAATTAAAAAAACATTTACGGAAAAATTGGTAAAAATGAATTTAGAGGCTTTTCAATTGGGAATCAATGCCTAGATTATTCTCTAAACCAGTTTATTAGGATGATTAATTAAAGTTATGGCCGAAGATTATTATCAGATATTAGGCGTAGATAAAAAAGCCTCTGTGGATGAAATAAAAAAGGCTTACCGAAAGCTTGCCGTCAAATGGCATCCGGACAAAAATCCCAACAACAAGGCGGCGGAAGAAAAGTTTAAAAAAATAAGCGAAGCCTACGCGGTTTTAAGCGATGCGCAAAAGCGTCAGCAGTATGACCAATTCGGATCTGCCGATCAGTTCCGTCAGCAATATTCCCAGGAAGACATTTTCCGCGGTTTCGATCTCAATGAAATCCTGCGCAGTTTCGGTTTTGGAGGCGGAAGAGGTGGCAGAACAACTTTTCGCACGAGCAGAAGGGGAGGCGGCGGATTTCAGGAATATAACGATGATCCATTTGCTGATTTATTCGGCTCAATGGGTGGCGGCGCCGCGGGACGGCAATATGCCAATGTGCCGCAAAAAGGCCAGGATGCCGAGTATAACTTGTCGATATCATTAGAAGAATCAGTGCTGGGCGCGGATAAAAAGATATCCTATCAAATTGAAAACCGTCTTGAAGATATTAGCGTTAAAATACCTCCTGGAATCAGCACCGGCAAAAAGCTCAGATTGCCCGGTAAAGGCTTATCCGGTTATAACGGCGGTCCTAATGGCGATTTATATTTGAATATAAACGTATTGCCGCATCCGATCTTTACCCGCGACGGCAATGATTTATACGTTGAAAAATCCATCAAATTCACCCAGGCTGCACTGGGTACAACAATTGACGTCCCAACGCTCGACGGTTCAACCAAAAGGCTTAAAATCAGCCCCGGCACTCAAAACAATACTAAAATAAGGATGAAGGGCTACGGTGTTCCGGGATTAAAAGGCGCGGCTAAGGGAGATCAGTTCGTAAAAATCAATGTTGAAGTTCCCAAAAAACTTTCTGATAAACAAGCTAAGCTCATCAAACAACTGGCGGACGACGGACTATAATAAGACTAAAAGTTCTTAGGCTGAAGACTGAAGTAGATTCTACATAACTACTCGTTATTAAAAATGAAATACGATAAAAAGGGCTGATTTTAGAGCTTAAATCGCGAATATATTTACGTCCTATAAGATATGTTATGTAAACATAATGTATGTTCTTAATTAATTCCAATAGTCGTGTACACGTCGCAACTCCTGTAGGAAAAAAAGAAATTCATCTTCTCCTTTGTATAGACCAAGTCTCTTTGCCAATGTGAAAAAACCTTGCCCTGGCATGTTATCTTCCTTATGAATAACAACTGCTGAAAGCAAAGGATGTCCTTGATTATGTTCAGAGGTTGAGATTTCATCAAGGATAGAAGCTATCTTATTCCTGTCTTCTTGTCGGGACATGTCTAGACCGGCAAGAGGAGCTACTTCGGAGTAATGTATTACTCTCCCAGCTTTTGCGACCGCATTAAGTTTCTCAAATATTTCTTCATGCATATTGTGTCTTCTAACGTCACTTTTCAGTTTTTTTACCGGTTGCGGGGAAAAAATAGACTACAAGCGATAATTCGACATTCATTTCATTGGCGGTTTTCCCACGTCTGCCAGTTTTTTGTTCAAGGCATCGCGCCGTTTCTTAACGAGATCAGGCTGGACGAAGTAGAAATCAAAGAGCATTTCAAGAACATCGAGATTCCATTCGGCCTCGCCAGGCTCTACGGGAACGATCTCTCCAGTGCTTGTGCTCTTTATCGGATGCGATGCAAAATTTCCTGTATTCCTAACAGCATCAAGGGATTCCGCAATGTAAGATGGAAGTGTTTTGGCATCCAAGATCTGCTGAATTTCGTTGGCTAGATCGCTTTTTTTGATGCTTCCCTTCTCACGAAGTAAATGTTGAAGGCAGCGTCGGCTTAATGCTGCGCTAGCTTTGGGACTATCTGACAATACCAAGCAAGCTTCCTTGTAGTCGTTAACGAAATCTGGGTGAACTTGTGGAGGTACTGGCATACGATTTACTGAACGTGGTCGAATCATCCGATGATTGTATGGATTACGAAACCTTGGTCCAACTGAAGTAGTAAGGATATCGCCTTGTGCGAGTTCTATGATATTTCGATTACAATGGGGGCAGAGACGGACGAGCACGCCCCATTCACTCTCGGTATCCTTTTCAAGTGGATATAATCGCACTGAATCATGAAATTCGACCAAACAATGAGGACATTTCATTCTATATTCCTTGTTATGTTGAAAACAGTTTATGTATATCTTTTATCACAGGTATGAACCCTAATTCCGCAGCACATTGTGAATCAGCATAGTATCCCCCAGCCCTACTTTGTCAACATTTTTTTGCGTGAAGCAATTTAAACAACTGAATCTCCCTCCGGCATTCGCCGGACTTCGCGTATAACGCTACGCCTCCCCTGCTTTGTCAATATTTTTTATCTAAATTAATTTATCACTCAATTTGCAAAACCAAATCCGTTTTTGCTGGAGTTTTTGATGCGATACATGGCTTCATCAGCCAGCTTTATAAGCTCATTTATATCTTCGCCGTTATCAGGATAAAAAGCAATCCCGATACTCGCGCTGACAGCCGCCTTGTGTCCGTTTATGTTAACCGGCTGAGCTACAAGTTTGACTACCTTGTTGGCAATATTTGCGGCGTCGTCTGAAGATTTCAGTTCTGTGGCAATAAGCAGAAATTCATCTCCACCTACACGGGCAATTGTGTCAGTTTTACGAATACTTGAAAGTAAACGTTGAGCCAATGTTTTAAGTAAAAAATCGCCCGCGTCATGCCCCAGCGTGTCATTAACTCTCTTAAATCCATCAAGGTCCATAAACATCACGGCTACTTTTTCTTTATGCCGGCGGGCCAGCCCCATCGCCATCGCCAGCCTATCCTCAGCTAATTTCAAAGTCGGCAAATCCGTCAACGAATCATGCGTGGCCATGTGCTTTAATTTTTCTTCCGCCTTTTTTCGATCGGTTATATCTTGAATAATACCAATTCCATTCCACTCCCCTTTGATATTAACTGACGACAAAGACAGCGCGATGTCTATTTCCTGGCCATCTTTCCTTCGCGCGGCTAATTCAAGGGTTTTACCGATAGCGTTTCCCCTTCCCGTTTTCTGAAATTCCGGGAAAGCCGCGTTATGAGCGGCAAGAAATCTTTCCGGTACAATCAATCCATGAAGATTCTTTCCGATGACTTCTTCTCTTTTATAACCGAGAATGTGCTCGGCGGCCGGGTTCCAATAAGTTGTGTTTCCATTGTTGTCTATCATCATGATCGCGTCCTTAGCCGCATCAGTAATGGCGCGTATGCTTTCTTCGCTTTCACGCAATTTTTCTTCAGTTGTTTTTATTTCTACCGATTTCCAAACGGCGTCCATAAACAAAGTAAGTTGAAGCACATCAGTTTCGTTATAGTCACTGACCTTGTTGGCAACGCCTACAACAGCAACGATTTTATCTTCTTTGAAAACCGGCACGGTCATGAACTTCTTGAGCGGGGCATGGCCTTCAGGATATCCCTTTTTTAGTGGATGAGAGGCCTCAAAATCGTTTAAGATGATTGGTTTGCGCTGACGGACAGCCTCGCCCCAAACGCCCGTTTTATCCAATTCATAGCAGGTCTGCGGATTAGCGATCGTACATTCCTTCATAACGTCTTTAGACCAGGTGTTGAGCACAAACTGCCGCTGGTCTTCATGATAAAAGTAGATGTAGCCGATCTTGCTCTGCGTGAGTTTGATGACTTCATTTAGCGCGTAGTCGAGAAACTCCTGCGTTGTATTGGTACGGTACTGTATAATATTTAAGAGACTTGTTAACCTATCTGTATTAAGTTTGATTTGCTCTTCAGCCTGTTTTTGCCTTGTGATATCTTGTACAATTCCAAAAGATTTTAATGGATTACCCTGTTTATCAAATTCGCTACGGCAGATTTCGTTTACCCACTTGATCCGCCCGTCTTTCATTAATAAACGATGAGCTATTTCATAGTGAGTTCTGTTTTTCAGTGATTCTGTGTAAGCTTGATTTACCATCGCGCGGTCATCGGGGTGTATCGCATTTAAGAATGCTTCATACGAGGCGCCAAATTTATTAGGATCAATTTCAAATAACTCGTATATGCCATCCGACCAATGAAGAGTATTGGTCATTAAATCCAATTCCCAGTTTCCCAATTGCGCGATATGTTGCGCCTCTTTTAGGTTTTCTTCACTCTGTTTTATTCTTTGTTCCACCCGCTGATGCTCAATAAGTTCGTGCTCCAATGCCACTGAAAACCGACGACTCACCATGAGTACCAACGTAAAAGTCAGGGCAATGAATAATATTGGGTATATAACAAGAATAATGGCGTCATAGAGTCCGGATTTGAATAAATCTGTACTTACCCGCCATCTCATAAGGTTAACGATAATTCGCACTAAGCTTACAAAGCAAAATATTGCTAAAACAATGCCGGTTGCCCGAGTAGCCGTTAGTATTTTCGTCTCCGCCCGGCGCAGCATAAGCCAGGTAGCTTGTGCACAAATATACAGGACACCAAGGGAAAAATTTATATTGCGCAAAGCCAGGTCAGAATACACATATGTGAAATAAGCGTGCGCAAGCATGAAAACACCTACCATCACGTAGTTGTGTATCTGCCAACTTTTCTTTCCAACGTAGCGCTCAAGCCCTATGTATAGAATAACTGCCCCTCCAACAACAAACGTGTTGGCAAGAACAATAGAGAAAAAATCAGGGACAACACCGCGAAGCACAATAAGCAGGACAGCAATAAATTGTAAAATGAAGTTGATCAGCCACAGCGCAATCTCCGGAAAGCGCCTCCGGTTCTGCAGCCATAAAGAGGCCATTACGGAAGCGCAAAGACCGTTGGTGATAACATAAATGATAAAAACGGTTTTTACGTCGATAATTTCCACTGCACTACCCCGTTAGAATAATGCGATATAATCGCGTTTAGCGTTTCTAAAATATCTACTGAAAACAAAATCTGTTGGTTGATTGCTATTTTACCGAAATATTTATTAAAATCAATTAATTATTCTCAGGATTTGAATATTTTATATGAGGGTTACATCGCCGATCGCGCCCATATCATTGCCTATGATGACGATGATTCCCTCTACGCCTTTTATTTTCAGGCCGAAATCGAGCGCATTTTTAATATCATTTTTGCTTTTTACTTTGTTTCCTATCGCGGACGCGGCGGCATCAGCCAGCGTCGCAGATTTAGAAATAACACAGACCGCGTCAGCCCTACCAAAACTAACGGATGGGCCTACCGTTGCCGATGATGTGCAAATACCAAGCGGTGTTTTTTCCGCCTGCACATTGAAATTAACTTTATAGCTCAGCGGTGATTCCCCCGCAAAAACTGAAACAGTTAAATCATTTTTTGCTTTAACGAATATATCACCGCCGTTTTCGATAATTAAAGTCTCCGCGGCATCCAAAAGATCCTGGCCGACAAATTGAGCAATTGCCCCGGCAACTCCCGCCATTGGCCCTACCCCGCATAAAGCGCTTTTTTCCAGCATATCCCGCACAATGGGAGGCGCCAGATTATCCGGCAACAAGGGCAACATTGATTTCTTAAACTGGGGATTATTTTTTATGTAATTTTCGAGATGTGATCGGTGATAAATTAAGGCTTTTTTGGCTTCTTCGGAAAGGTTTATGTCACTGCTGATAAAAAGATCACTTTCTCCGATAGTGACACTGTATGATTTTAAATTCTTTTTAGAAATTAATGATCTATAGGTTCTTTCTTCATATTTCATCTTAGGTGAAAAATTCATGGAAATTTACCTATAATAGGCTAACTCAAGATTGCTTCGTGCTTGGCCCTCATGAAAATTTATTTTGTCATTCTCGTGCAAGCGAAGCGCGACGAAGAGCCTCCCCCGTACCCGATACGTGGAGAATCCAGAAAAAATTTTTAAAAAAATGGATTACCCGGTCTCCCGGCATGCGCCGGTCAAATGAGCCGGGTAATGACAATACTGAGTTAAGAATAGATTGTAGCGCCCTCCCCTAAAATTCTGTCCGCTTCTTTTTTCAGTTTATCATTGATTTCCAGGCGCAAATCATCGCCCAGATAAACGATCGTTTCGCTTTTACCGTTAATAATATGCATATAACCTTCAGATTTGCCGCGATACTTTTTAATAGTCTCGTTGAATGACTTGATTGTTTCAGGAGAAACTTTGCTGGCATCAATCATGAAACGAACCTGTTTATAGGGATTTTCCAGCGCTTTTGATAATGATATCGCTTCCTGCGCTATTATTTTCACCGATTCATCGCCTACATCAAGAGTTCCGGTAATAACTACCGGCTCGTCTTCATGAAGGATTTTATAATACTTGCTGTACGCATCCGCCCAGAAAATAACGCCGACAGAGCCATGCAAATCTTCCAGTGTAATGTTGCACATGATATCTTTTCTTTTTGTCTGCCTTTCGGAAAGAGTGCTTACGACACCGGCAATGGTAATCGTGTCTTTATCATTTTTAGTGTTTAGGTTGCCGGAGTTGGCATTGGCAACAAGTCTTAATTTATCGGCAAAACGCAGTAATGGATGGCCGCTGATATAAAAACCCAGCGCTTCTTTTTCCATGGAGAGAAGTTCTTTCTGATCCCATTCAGGCAAATCAGGTATTTCGTATCCTGTAGAACCGTTGCCTCCGTTGGACGAGGAATCAAAATCAGCAAAAAAACTTGCTTGCGAACTTTGCAATTCTTTTTGGCGGCGCTGCGCCATATCCATCGCTTCTTCGAAATACTGCGTTAACTGACGGCGTTTATACCCCATCGCGTCAAACGACCCGCATTTAATCAGGCTTTCCAGGACTCTTTTATTGGTTTTGCGCAGGTCTATCCGGGTTAAAAAATCCATAAACGATGTAAACCTGCCGTTTTTTCTTGCTTCAATTATGGAATCAATCGCGGCGGCGCCGACGTTTTTAACCGCGGCAAGTCCAAAGCGGATATTTTCACCGGAAATACTGAAATCTTTTTCCGATTCGTTGATGTCGGGAGGTAAAATATTTATCCCCATATCCTTACAGGTGGTCATGTGCTTTATAATTTTATCGCGGTTATCCTTTTCACTGGTCAGCAATGCCGCCATAAAAGCTACCGGATAATG
>JAFGKC010000099.1 GCA_016928765.1 Syntrophaceae bacterium | reverse complement strand
GGATCGGGAAAAAGTTTTCTCACCAGTTCTCTGGGGCGCCTTCTGGCCGCTATGGGCAAAAAGACCCTGCTGGTTGATCTTGATTTAGGTTCGGCAAATTTACATACCTTATTGGGCGTTCAATATCCTGAAAAAAGTTTTTCCGATTTCATTCGCAAAAAAATTACTCTCCTGGAAGATATTGTTTTAGAAACACCCGTTAATAATTTATTTATTATCAGCGGCGCTCACGACAGCCTTGATATTGCCAATCTGCCTTATGAACAGAAAATAAAAACCGTCCGCGCTATTGCCCGGCTTGATTATGACTGGATATTGCTGGATTTAGGCGCGGGAACTTCCTTTAACACACTTGATTTCTTTTTAATTTCACAAAACAGTATTTTTGTAACCACACCGGAGCCGACATCCATTGAAAATGTTTACCGGCTGGTACGCTCTATTTATTTCCGCCGTATCCGCCAGTATTTTACTGCTACTGAGTTTAAAACGCTGGAAAGAGAAGTAGAGGCGCAGTTTGGCGAAGGTTCTTTCAACAAGCCGGATTGCATCATTCAGGTGATAAAGCTAGCGCATCCGGAAAAAGGGGAAATTTTGGAAAGTGATTTCAATTCCTTTAAATTCAAGCTTGTCCTGAACCAGTTGCGCAAACATGATAATATCGCTCTCGGTTCGCAGATATGCAAAATTATTGAGAAACACTTGGGATTCCATATAGAATTTGCCGGTAATGTCACTCATGACGATCGTGTTCATGACGCCATTTGTCAGCGGGTTTCATTTTTAGAGCGTTATCCGTACACCCGTACCGCTTATGATTTGCGAGAGTTGAGCAAAAACATCTCTAAATCCGGGAACCAGCAGTTGATGCTTCGTTATTCTTAAATGCGTTTTCACTGGCGCAAGCTTTTTAGTTTTTATTGAGGTTCTTGATGCAGAAAGATTTTGCCAAGCTTAATTATTATGAAATGCTGGATATCAGTCCCGACGCGGCGTTTTTTGAAATCCGGCACGCTTATAACGCCGCTTTGCAGATTTACGGAGCGGACTCCATGGTTAGTTATTCCTTGTTTTCTAACGATGAAAGAAAAAAAATTCTTAGTCATCTGGAGAGAGCTTATCTCACGCTCATCAACGCGCAGGAAAGAAAAAAATATGACAACGAATTAGGGCAGGCCGGTTTGTTGCCTCAGATAGAGGGCAGGACGCCGCTAAAAAGGCCGGCCTGTATTTACGATGTCAAGAGGCAGACAGGCGTGAAAATCATGCCGAAAAAAACCACTAAAACTATTTTACGCGAAAACGTGGAAGGCAATAAGAAGATCAATGAAATATTATCGCGGCCTCAGATCAGCGGAACAGATCTGAAAAGCATAAGAAACGAATTAGGCATTCCCCTGGAAGAAATCGCGCAGGAAACCAGAGTGCGTATGGATTATCTTACTTGTATCGAGGAAGATAAAACAGACCGACTGCCGGCAATGGCTTTTCTCAAGGGTTTTATCAAGGCGTATTTGAAGATTCTTTGTCTGGAGCCTGTGGATGATATTTGTGCCCGCTATATAAAGTGGCTGGAAAGCGCGGGGAAGAAGAGCTGAGCCCAGGGATCGTTTATTATGAAAATAATAACTCTGATTACTTTTTTGTTTTTTTGCGGGGCAATGCCGTCAACCGCCCAGCCGAATGCAATCGCGGATACCATAAAAACATCAGGCGGTGATTTGGTTATTACCGTTTTAGGCCATGCGTCATTAATGATGTCATACAAAGGCAAGGTCGTTCATATCGATCCTTTCTCAAAGGTAGCCGATTACAAAAAGATGCCCAAAGCTGATTTGATTATTATCACGCACGGGCACATGGACCATCTGGATTTAGAATCCATAAATAACATTAAAACGACGCGGACGAAAATCATCGGAACGCAGGAAGTGGCTCGAAAATTGCCGGACGTTTTTGTCATGAAAAACGGAGATGCCAAAACTCTGGATGGTCTGAAAATTGAAGCCGTGCCAGCATACAATCTTGTGCACATGCGCTCTCCGGGGACTCCTTATCACATTAAGGGAATCGGCAACGGCTATATAATCACTTTTGGAGATAAGCGCGTCTACGTGGCGGGAGACACGGAAAACACGCCGGAAATGAAACAGCTCAAAAACATCGACATTGCTTTTTTACCGATGAATACGCCCTACACCATGACTCCCGAAATGGTTGCTGACGCGGTAAAAGCGTTTAAACCGAAGATCCTCTATCCCTATCACTATCGTTTTGGCGAAACGGATATACCTAAACTGGAAAAACTGCTCAAAGGCTTATCAGGTACCGAGCTGCGCGTGCGCAATTAGAAGTAAGCTAACACCATATTTTATAAAGAAATATTAATTTACAAAGACGTTTTCTTTATGTCATTTGTCTGTCTTTAGGGATTTGAAAAAACCTTTATTTTCAAATATTTTTCAAAGCACGATAACAGTTTGAAGCGCTTGACAAATTATGTTAAGCGACAACAATTGTCAGTATTGCTTTGTATCGTTCAACGGATGGGTGAAAACAGATGAGTGTTTTTGAATACGTCGCTCTCGATGAAAAGGGGCGGGAGAAAAAAGGCTTCATTGACGCCACAGGCCTGACGGCGGCGCGTCAGCAGTTGCGCGAGCAGGGCGTTTATCCCGTTGAGATAAAGCAAGCCTTGCAAAAAAAGGAATCCGCGTTGGCGGGCATTCTGGATATTAACCTGCGCCAGAAGGTTTCCGCGAAAGAGATAGCGGTTTTTACCCGCCAGCTTTCCACCTTGCTGGGCGCGGGCATTCCGCTTGTTCCCTCCTTCACTGTTTTACTGGGACAGACAAAAAATCCTTTGCTAAAAAAAATACTGGCGCAGATTCGGGGTGATCTTACCGAAGGAAAAAGCCTTACCGCCAGCATGGAAAATTTTCCGCGTGTTTTTGAACCCTTTTATGTCAATATGATCAAGGCTGGTGAAGCTTCCGGTACGATTAATCTTGTTTTGGAACGCCTGGCCGATTTCAGCGAAAGCCAGCAGGCGCTGATGAGCAATATCCGCGCTATGCTTATTTATCCGGCTGTGATGTTTTTAGTGGGGACAGCTGTGATTTTTTTCATGATGACTTACGTGGTGCCGCAGATTACGGAAATCTTTTCCGATATGCACCAGACCCTGCCGCTTGTTACCATTATTCTCATTGCCATCAGCGATTTTCTGAAAGTGTTCTGGTGGCTGGTACTGCTTTTAATTGCAGCGGTTATTGTTGTTTTCCAATACGCGACAAATACTACTCAGGCGGGCAGGCGCTGGTGGGATGCCGTCTGTCTTAAAGCGCCGGTATTCGGCACGTTAAATATGAAAATCGCTATTGCCAGATTTTCCAGAACACTGGCCACGCTTTTGCAAAGCGGTGTGCCGCTTTTGGCGGCGATGGCTATCGTGCGTAACGTAGTAAACAACGTATTTATTGGCGATGTAATCACTAAAGCCGCCAAAGACGTGGAAGAAGGGCAGAGCCTGGCCGCGCCTTTGACGCAAAGCGGGCTTTTTCCGCCGATGGTAACAGAAATGATCGCCGTGGGAGAGCAAAGCGGTTCGCTGGAAAAAATGCTCAACCGTGTGGCCAATGCTTACGAAACGGAAGCGCAGGCGGATACTTTGGCGCTGACTTCGCTTTTGGGTCCGCTTATGGTTTTAGGCATGGGGCTTATCGTTCTTTTTATTGTTGTCGCGATTTTACTGCCGATTTTTGAAATGAATCAATTAATTAAATAAAATTTGCGCAAGCCGCATTTTAAAGGGGAGAGGTGTTATGAAAACAAATAGGCAAAATAAAAAAAGAGAGCATGGTTTTACACTTATCGAGCTGATGGTGGTTATAGTCATTCTGGGCGTGCTGGCCGGATTGATTATTCCCCGCGTTATGGGCAGACCCGATGAAGCGCGTCAGGCCAAAGCAAAGATTCAGATGGAAAGCATGGAGACGGCGCTGAAGCTTTATAAACTGGATAACGGTAACTATCCCACAACGGAACAGGGATTGAAGGCGCTGGTAGAAGCGCCGACTGTCGGGATTCTGCCCCGGAATTGGCGAGCCGGCGGTTATTTGGAAAAAGGAAGAGTCCCAAAAGATCCCTGGGACAATGAATTTGTTTATATCAGCCCCGGAACGCACAGTGATTTTGATTTGATTTGCCTGGGAAAGGACGGCGAGCCGGGCGGAGAAGGTTTTGATGCGGACATCAATAACTGGGAAATTGACTAAGTCCGCCTGCGCGCGAGCATATTACGGGAAAACGGGATTCACGCTTGTCGAGCTCATGGTGGTTATCGCGCTCATCGGCATTATTCTGGTTTTGGCTGTTCCTACCACAAGAAATGCTTTAACCGGCGACGGTATTAAAAAGGCCTCCCGGCAGCTCATCGGGCTGGAAAGAAAATTGCGCGTGGAAGCCGTCCGTGATCAGGCAGATTATATTTTATGTCTCGATTTGCCGACATCCAGCTATTGGATTGTAACCGCGGATATGACGGCGGAAAAAGAAAATGAAGTTAAAAAAAGCGCCAGAAAACTCTCCGCGGGCGCGCGGATTCTGGATATTGTTTTTCCGGATAACAAAAAATTTTCCGAAGGAGAAGTAAGAATCAGATTCGGGAAAAACAGTATATGCCCGCCCATGGTTATTCATCTGGGCGATGAAGAAGAGAGAATGACCATAGTGGTAAATCCCTTTATGGGCGTAACCGGCATTTATGACGAATATAAAGATATTTCGCTGGAAGAAGGAATGGGAAGTGAACGTATCCGTCTGTAAAGAGATAAAAATGGCGAACAAAAAAAAGACGTCTGGATTCACATTGGTGGAGGTGCTGGTTGCCGTGGCTATTTTGGCCATCGCGTTGGTTGCCGTTTTTCGCCTCCAATCGCAGAGTGTTTCCATGGCTACGGACGCGCGTTTCACGACCAGCGCTGCGCTTTTGGCGCAAAGCAAAATGGCGGAAGTGGAATCAGGTAAATCTTTTTCCGGGCTGAACCAGGAAGGTAATTTTGGCGATGATTACCCGCAATACAACTGGCGCGTGGAAGTTTCCGACACGAAGATTGCAAAATTCAAGAAAATCGAAGTAACCGTTTTTAATAAAGACATGCCGCGGGGCGGCACCTATAAGCTGGTTCTCTATAAAGAGGCGGGCGGATAAAACATGGTTTTTCAACCAACTGATAAAAAAAACTTTTCCCGCGGTTTTACACTGCTGGAAATTCTTCTGGCTATATTTATTCTGGGTGTGGTGTTGACCACAGTTTACGCTTCCTACAGTTATTCTTTGCGGGTTGTTCATGATGTTACCTATGAACAGCAAGTTTATAAAGCGTCCCGGCTGGTGTTTGACCGAATGATTAAAGATTTGTCTTCATTGCAGAAATCCGGCGATGAATTTTTTCTGCAGTCGGAAAAAAATATGATTGACGGCCGTGAATTTCAAACGCTCGTCTTCTGGTCGGCGGCGCATCTTGATTTTGACGAAAAAGCGGTAACGCAAAGGCCGGCGGTTATTTCTTATTTTGTGAAAAAAAGCGAAGAGAGCGAAAGTATTTCCCTGCTCAGAAGCGATGCGCCCGGCGTCGTGCCGGAAGAGCCGGAGAAAAACGAAAAGCGCGGATTCGTGATTTGCGAGAAAATCAATAAATTGAAGTTTTTGTTCTATGATGAGCGAGGCAGGGAAACGGAATCATGGGATTCCTGGCCGACACCATCCAGGCCGCAAAGCAAAGTTCCCGCGGCGGTAAAGATAGAGATGGAGCTGGAAAATAAAAATGATGCCGAAAGGCCGTATAAATTTATGACCACAATATTTATACCGGCAAAAAAGTGAAGTTGATGGGCAAGAAAATATTAAATAACCGTGGTATCGCGCTTATTACCGTTATCCTGATTGTCAGTGTGCTCATAGCTTTTGCCATCGAACTTAATCGTTCAACGCGCGCTGATATTTACGACGCGGCAAATGTCAGCGACGGCATTAAGCTTACGTATATTGCCAAGTCGGGGGTTTACGGAGCCCTTGCCGTGCTCGATTCTTCCAAAAACGAATACGTCAGCCTGCTTGATGAATGGGCAAACATGGAAACGTTGTCGGTTCAGTCGAAAGATCTTTTTGAAGGAGGCTATTTTATTGTACGCGTGGAAGACGAATCAGGGAAGATTCCGCTCAACAAGCTGGCGGAAAACAAAATCTACGACATACTGGTTACTCTATTGAAGCTTCCGGAATTCGGGCTGGACGCGGCAAAGGCCGATGAAATTGTCGCGTCCATTAAAGATTGGATTGACGCGGACAGCGATGTGACGAGCGGCGGAGCGGAAAGTTCTTACTACCTTGCGCTGGATCCCCCTTACCGGGCAAAAAATAAGCCGCTGGATTGCATTGAGGAATTGCTTATGATAAAGGGCGTTACGAAGGAAATTTTTGCCGGGACGTTGGAAAAACCGGGGTTGGCTCAATATGTTACCGTGGTTGGTGACGGAACAATCAACATTAATACTGCTCCGGTAATGGTTTTGCGCGCGTTATTGTCTGATGATGTTGAATTAGCTAAAGAAATGGACGAATATCGGCGCAACAAAGATAATAATGATGCGTTGGGTAGTAATTGGTATACATCTTATGAAGAAAGTTTAGGCAATATTGCCAAAGTAAATAGTAATTTTTTTAAAATAATATCTTCCGGAAAAATGGATGATATGGAACAGACCATAACGGCTATTTTAAACAAATCAGATAAAAAGATACTCCAGTGGAGAGTTGATTAATGCAGGGGAACTTACTGGGGCTGGATATCGGGGCCAAAACAATTAAGGCGGTTTTGCTTGCCGGGCGGCCAGCGGCAGGCGGCAGGCTGCTTGCCGCTGAAGAAGTGAATATTGAAGAGAGCGGCGGTTTTGAACAAGCGCTTGGCAAACTTGCTGAAAATAACGCCTTCAAAAATATATCGTGCTGTATTTGCCTGCCGTTTGATGATGTAATGTTAAGGCAGGTAACCCTTCCTTTTCGAGATGACAGCAAAATCAAAAAAACCCTGGCCTTTGAAATGGAACCGCTGATTCCCTTAGCTAAAGGCGAAGTGGTCATCGATTATTTAAAGTCTGAGGCGGGAAACATTCTGGCGGCCGCCGTTCCACAAAAAGTCATCAAGAATCTGATTGAGGCGGTGGAAAAAACTTTACAGGCGGATGTCGCGGTTATCGATGTTTCAACCGCGGCGTTGGCTTATGCGGTAATGGAGAAAGCGCCCGCGGATGAGAGCGCCATGATTCTGGATATCGGCGCGGCCGGTACCCGGGCCTGCTTTTACGAAAACGGCGCGATAGTTCAGATGCGTTCTTTCGCCTTTGGCGGCGACGCGTTGGTAGCGGCGCTGGCGCGGGAAAAATCAATTGAAAAAGCCGAAGCTTTACCGATTTTAATTAAAGGATCGCCTGATAATGTAGGCGCTGTTTCCGGTCTTTGCGGGAAGTTTTGTCAGGAACTGAAAAACACAATCGAGATTATGAAAATAAACGGGGTGATGAAAAAAGATATATCCCGTATTGCAGCGACCGGCGGCGGTTCGTTGTTTGGTTTTTTGATAAAAGAACTGGAGGATTATTTTTCTTTATCGGTTGAGATTATGGACCTGGCGCGGTTCAATAAAACTGAAATCGCGCCCGGTGTGAGGGAAAAATATCATCCGCAGTTTATGAACACGGCGCTGGCGGCGGCGCACAGGTTGGTTTCCCGCGGTAGAGGTTTTAATTTCCGGCATGGTGAGTTTGCCGCGAAAGGAACGGGTTTCAGCGTCAAAGGACAGTTACACCGGGCGGCCATAGTCGCGGCGGTAATAATATTTCTGGGTTTGGCTAATTTGATTGGCAGCTACGCACTGCAGAGTCATCAGGCCAATACCATCAAAAAGAAAATTGCTTTGATTTTCAAGAAAAATTATCCCGAAGCCCAGGCAATGGTTGATCCCATCTCGCAGCTCAAAACAAAACTTGCCGAAGAAAGAAAAGCGTTGGGTTTTTCTGAAGGGGCGAAAGAGATAGCGGTGGCGGATATATTAAAGGAAATATCCGCTCTTATTCCAGCCGCGATGGACGTGCTTATTTCTGATTTTAGTTACGAAAACGGGATCGCGCTTATCAGCGGGCGGGCTCAGAATATGGATGTTGTTTCCGCGGTAAAAAATGAACTGACGAAATCGGCCTTTTTTAAAGATGTTGTTATCGGTTCGACAAGCCTGGCCAAGGGAGAGGATAAGGTTGAATTCAGCATGAGGATTGAGCTGAAATGATTAAAGAGTTTTGGAACAAACTGGAGAAAAAACAGCGCTACATGGTGGCCGGAGCGGGCGTGTTTGTTTTTGTCGCGCTTTTACTGGAACTGGTCATCTTTCCTTTTGGGGAAGCCATGGCTAAATCCAAGCGATATGTCGCCTCCAACCAGGTAAAGCTCGAAGAAATGGTTCAGTTAGACGCGGAATTTGCCCGGCACAGGAATAAAATGGCTTCGATAGACCAGGTGATATCCACCCGTGGCGCGAATTTCAGTTTGTTTTCTTATCTGGAGAAAAAAGCGGCGCAGGCGCGCGTTAAAGGGAACATCAAACAGATGAACACTTCCCGCGGCACGCAATCAGCGGCTTTTGAAGAAACGGTTGTGGATTTGCGGCTGGAAAAAATCACGATCCGGCAGCTTACCGATTTTCTGTATCTCGCGGAGTCTCCCGATGATTTGGTAAGAATCAAAAGAATCACCGTGAATAAGATGAAGGAAAGCCCGGAGTATTTAAACGCGCAGATGCTTATTGCCTCGATTACGGCGCCGGGCCAGCGCAGGGGAGGCAAATAGCGGCATGAATTTCTTAAGGAAAAAAACTCTTTGGTATATAATCTATGGAATAATTATTACGGTTTTATTTCTGTATCTGCTTTTTCCCGGTGAGCTTGTAAGAAGTAGGCTGCAAGGTTTTTTCCAATCAGCCGGATATTCCGTTAAATTATCGGCGTTGCGCGCGTCTTTTCCTCTCGGGTTAAAATTAAAAGATGTTTCGATAAATCCCGTTGCGCGTCCCGGCCGTTTTCTTCAAATCAGAGCGATTGATGTTCAGTATTCATTGCTCGGCTTTATTCGCAAAGGCGCATATTTCAGTTTGAGCGGCAAAGCTTACGAAGGCAGTTTCAGCGGCAATATAGCGATACCTTCGCTTAAAAAACCCTATCCGCCGTCCGAAGCGAAACTGAATTTTAAAAATTTGGATCTGCTGAAATTCGCGCTGATCAGCAACGAACTGGGGCGCCAAATCGCGGGTAAGGCCAGCGGCACTTTGAATTACAGCACGGACGGCGCGGGCAAAATAAAGGCGGGCGCGTTAAAGATCTCTATTGCCGGAGGAACATTTCCTTTAGCTCAGCCGTTTTTGGGAATAGATAAAATTGATTTTACCACAGGAGAAATTCAGGCCGTGTTGCAAAGCGAAAGTATCAGTCTGGAGCTCCTCGAACTATCCGGCGGGCAGATAAATTGTTCGCTTACGGGAAATATTATTCCGGCGGACATCTTAACGCAAAGCAGGCTGGATTTAAGCGGCACAATGGAGATTGTCGGCAAGGATAAAGTGAAAATGAAAGTAGTCATAGGCGGAACACTGTCCAATCCCGTCTTTAAATATAATTAATGCGTGAGCGTATGCTGGATAAAATTCAACCGGTTTTTGATAAATGGATAACAAAGGGCAGGGATTTTTTCTCAGGTTCTTCCCTTGATTCCGCCAAATTGCTTGTCGCGGCTGTTTTTGTCGCGATAACCATTATATCGTATCAGGGAGTGAGTCTTTTTTACAAAATGGTCAGTTTTATGATTATCAGCAAATCATCTTCGGCGGTGAATTCCGTCTCTTATGACAGCGGCGCGCAAGCAGCAAGAAGGGAACCATTGCCAAGTTACGCCGTGATTACCCAGCGCAATCTTTTTAAAACAACCTTAAAAGAGGTGGCGGGTGAAGGGGGAGGATTATTAGCATCAGGCGAAGAAATCGCGGAATTTGACCTGAAAGGAACTATCGCCGGCACTGATTCCTTCGGCTATATTATTATTGAAGAGAAAACCAGCAAGAAACAGCGTTTATACAAACTGGGCAGTATGATCGGTTCAGCCAGAGTGGTGAGCATTTCTCGAAACACCGCGACGATAAACAAAGGCGGCAGAAATGTGACCCTGAAAATCAAACAAACTCCGGAAGGGTCTGTTTTAGGGCCAGGTTCTTTCCCCGGCCGGCCTATGCGAGGCAACATCAACGCCGGCCGGATGGCGGTGAGCAGAAGCGAAGTTACGGAAAAGTTACAGGATCTGCAATCAATTATGACTGACGCGCAGATACGCCCTTATTTTGAATCCGGCGCTCAGCAGGGTTTTATTATTTCCAATATCAAGCCAAACAGTCTTTATCAGAAGCTAGGCCTGAGAAACGGGGATGTAGTCATTGATGTGAATAACAAAGCTATGCGAAGCGCCGACGATATTATGGAGCTGATAAATTTGATGCAATCGGGGCAGAATATCGCGGTGAATCTGAAAAGGGGCGGTAAACCCCAAAACATAAATTATTCTTTTAAATGACAAAGGGAAAAGATAAAGCGTTTAACTATGTATGCCGAATTTTTTGGTTTAAAAGAGAATCCTTTTAATTTATCGCCGGAGCCGCGCTATTTATTTCTTAGCGAGCACCACCGCGACGCCTTGAATTGCCTGGTATACGGCATCAAGGAAAAAAAGGGATTTGTATTGCTTTCCGGCGGTATTGGCCTGGGAAAAACCACAATCTGCCGCAGCCTGCTCAATTCGCTGGATGATTCGGTGGAAACAGCGCTTATTTTCAACACCGCTATTTCCGATACGGATTTATTGGAGACAATACTTACCGAATTCGGCATCAGAATAAGAAAGGAAACAAAAACAAAAAAAACTTATATTGACGCCTTAAACAAATTTTTGCTTAAAAATTATGCCGCGGGAAAAACCGCGGTTCTTTTAATTGATGAAGCGCAGAATTTGTCCTACGGAGTTTTGGAACAGATACGCATGCTTTCCAATCTGGAAACCGAGCAGGAAAAATTATTGCAGATTATTTTAATCGGCCAGCCTGAACTGAACGCGACATTGCTGCAGCCGGCGCTCAGACAGCTAAATGAAAGAATCACGGTAAGATACAATCTCCCGCCTTTATCGCCGCCGGAAGTGCGCGCTTACATCGACCATCGCCTGAAAGTGGCGCATGGGCCGGGGCCGCTTACTTTTACCTCTTCCGCTATAAATTTAATTTATAGTTTTTCAGAAGGAATTCCGCGGCGGATTAACGCTTTGTGCGACAGGGCGCTCTTGATTGCTTACACAAAAAATGTTAGCAAAATCAGCCGTAAAATTGTGAAGTTGGCGGTTGCGGATATCGGGGCTGATTATTTTCAGAAAACAATGAACGGCTGGAGAAAAATCTGGACGCGCCTGACCGCTTAGGTTCTCGCGTAAGTCCTTGACCAACAGGATATTATGAGCTACATAAACGACGCTTTACGCCGGTTGCAAAAAGAGAAAGGGTCTCCCTACGAAGCTTACAGCCATCTTCTTGGCTCTTCCGGGAAGAAACCACAGCGGCAATACTCAAAGTGGCTGTCGCTTGTGGGAATACTGATTGTGCTTTGCTTTGCGGCGGGAATGATTCTTTTTTTAAACTCTCTGGGCGTAAATAGAGTTCGGCCTGTGTCGTATGAAGTTGCTTTTAAGCCCCAGCCGCACGTGATTGCAAAACCGGCGCCAGTAAAGACTCAAACTGTGGCGCGGCCAAAAGCTCTTCCCAGAAGGGGTGACGCGTCAGCGGTATACGCCGAGGCGCTGCAAAACCACCGCGAAGGAAAAATCGCGCAGGCCAAAAGGCTCTATGAAAAAGCGGTTAGCATAGATTATCAAAACGTTCAGGCGCTCAATAATTTGGGCGTTATCTATATGGGGCAAAAAGATTATAACAAAGCGGTTAAATATTTAAGTAGAGCCCTGAGCGTTGATACCAGATACGTTGACGCTCATTATAATCTGGCGTGTGTTTACGCGCGGAAAAAGGATAAGGATAGAAGTTTATTTTATCTCAAAAACGCGGTTTTATTTGACCCGCGGGCAAAAGAGTGGGCAAGAGAAGACAGCGATTTAAAATTTTTGCACAACTTGCCGGAGTTTATTAATTTAACAAAGGAGCAGGGGCAGATTCCATGAAAACCCCCAAATTTCACAGTAAAGTCAGTTTATTTTTCTGCGCCGTTTTAACGCTGATGATGCTTTATGTTTTGAAGGATTTCGCTTCAGGCGCGAGAATCGCCGATACCGAAAATGTGCAAAAGGAAGCTGCGACAACCGCTCCCGAAAGCGCTTCCCCAAGCGCGCCCGTAGTTCAGCCGGCGCCGGCGGAACCAGCGCCTCAGCCGCAAATTCTGAGAAAGAGGCCTCGCCGTCCCGCGCCCCGTCCCGCGGAAAAAACTCTCGAGCAAGCGCCCGTAAAACAAGCCTCTCCCAAAGCGGGAGTGATAGATCCTGATAAAAAAACTCCACCGCCGGGAAAAGATATTGCCGTCGATCCCCCAAAGCCGTCCCAGCAAAAAACCGCGGAGTCACCTGTAAAACAGGCCGAACCAAAAGAAAAGAAAGTCACACCGCCGCCGGCGAAATCACCGGTCGCAAAGAAAGCGCCCGCGGCTAAAAAACAGACTTCTCCAAAATTCGTCACCATTGATTTTGATAATGTTGACATCGGTGTTTTTATAAAATTTGTCAGCGAACTTACCGGAAAGAATTTTATTATTGACGATAAGGTAAGAGGCAAGGCGACCATTCTTTCGCCGAAAAAAATACCACTGGAAGATGTATATAAGGTCTTTTTATCCGTGCTGGAAGTTAACGGTTATGCCGCCGTGGAGTCGGGAAATGTGATTAAAATTGTCCCCGCCGTTTCCGCGCGTGAAAAAAGTCTGGAAACAAGGTTCAAAAAAGAGATCAGCGATCCTGATGATAGATTAGTCACGCAGATAATATCTCTGGAGCGCGCCAATCCCGACGAGATAAAAAGAGTGTTGGATCCCATTGTTCCCAAAACCGGTTCGGTTCTCTCTTATCCGCCGGCGGGGATGCTGGTGGTAAATGATTATCTCTCCAATATCAAACGCCTGCAGGAAATAGTAAGCGCGCTGGACGTGGAAGGAGCGGGCGACCAGATTTCCTACATTCCTCTAAAAAACGCTTCCGCATCGGAAGTGGTAAAATCTCTTACGGCAGTTTATCAGACGCGCCGGCCCACTTCCTCTCCGATCAGAATAGTTCCCGATACCAGAACCAATTCTGTTATTTTGCTGGCCAGCACCGCCGATACGGAAAATATGCGCCGGTTGATTGATATGATGGATAAGGATTTGCCGCGGGACGAATCGAATATCCAGGTTTACCGCCTGCAAAACAGCGTGGCCGAAGATCTGG
>JAFGKC010000098.1 GCA_016928765.1 Syntrophaceae bacterium | reverse complement strand
TTCATCCGTAATCTGCACCATTCCCTTTTCGGCAATGACTTCCCGCGGATTTTTCCCGCTTTGATACATTTCTTCCACAATGTCTTTGGCCATTTTGCCGCTGATGGTGCCGGCCTCAATGAGATTAATCATTTCCGCCAGAGACGCAGCGGTAATCGGACATTCACGGATTGTTTTTTTATCCTCGTTAAGAAACTTCATCACATCGCCCATCAGCCAGTTGCCGGCCTGTTTGGGCTTGGCGCAGATTGCCACCACTGCCTCAAAGTAACCGGCCAGCGCTTTTTCGGAGGTGAGCACGCCCGCGTCATAAGCGGGAATCTGATACTCGCTGATAAATCTTTCGCGCTTCGCCTGCGGCAACTCCGGCATGTCCGCGCGGATTTTATCAATCCAGGCCGCATCGACGATAACCGGCACTAAATCCGGATCGGGGAAATAACGGTAGTCGTGCGCCTCTTCTTTGCTACGCATCGAATTGGTCACGCCCTGCGCGTCATCCCAAAGCCTTGTTTCCTGCACAATGGTGCCGCCGTTTTCCACGATGTACTGCTGCCTTTTAATTTCATATTCCAGCCCACGCTGAACATTGCGGAAGGAATTCATGTTTTTGAGCTCCGCGCGCGTGCCGAATTCCTTTTGGCCTTTCGGGCGGATGGAAACATTGGCGTCGCAGCGGAAAGAGCCTTCATCCATGTTGCCGTCACAGATTTCCAGATAAACCAGAATTTCGTGCAGGCGCTTGAGATAATCCGCCGCTTCCTCCGCTCCGCGGATATCCGGCTCGCTAACAATTTCAATCAGCGGCACGCCGGTACGGTTTAAATCCACGTAACTGACCGGGTTATGTTCGTCATGCAGGAGTTTCCCCGCGTCTTCCTCCATGTGAATTCTGGTGATACCGATTCTTTTCTTGACACCGTTAACCTCCAGTTCCAGCCAGCCGTGCTCGGCCAGCGGATAAGCGTATTGCGAAATCTGATAACCCTTAGGCAAGTCGGGATAAAAATAATTTTTGCGTGCAAACTCGCAGGTGGGATTAATCTTGCAGTTAGTCGCGAGCGCCATTTTCATGGCAAACTCAACAACTTTTTTATTTAACACCGGCAAAACGCCCGGCATTCCCAGGCACACCGGGCAGGTATGGCTGTTGGGCGCCGCGCCGAATTTAGTCGAACAGTTACAGAATATTTTTGTGTCCGTTAACATTTGGGCGTGCACTTCCAACCCGATGACCGCTTCAAATTCCATTATAACGCTATTCTCCTTACTGTCATTGCGATTCCCGATTTATCGGGACATGGCAATCTTTACTGCATTTGTCATTATCCGGCTTGACCGGATAATCCATTTTTTCTTTTCTCCAACATGAGCCAAAATAAGACTTAACCCTTCAACTATTAAGGGTGGCATTCTTGGTTCCCTAGCGACCTTTCGGCCTTTGTTTGTTGGTTGTCTAGTAAATCTTGTAGGCCAAAATGTTCAATTGTATTGTATTCCGTTATAAAATTATTTTTGTCTAAAGCAAAGGCTCTTCTTATATAGCATTTTGCTAAATCGACTTGGCCCTTTTGTTTATAAATCATTGCTAAATGGATTAGCACTGTCAATCCCTTTTCAGGATCAGCGTTCTCTATGCCAAGCTCTAAACATTGTTTTGCGTAATATACTGATTTATCAATACTCCTCACTTCATATCCTGTATGGTAGTATGTGACCATTAATTCAAGTCCATCCTTATAATTCGGATTTTCTTTGAATTTATTCTCTATAAGCAACAACTCATCTTTAAAGCGTTGTTCTGCTTTGTTGTATGACTTTTGGTATTTCGGGTAGGAGAGCAAATAGCCTAGAATAGCCTTATAGTTATATATGGCCAATCCCATAACACCAGCCAAAATCAATGCTGTAAAAATCAAGAGATACTTTTTCATTATCTAATGATTCCCTCTTAATGCCGAATTCCAGAAATCCTTGGACAGTACACTTAATTCACCCTTATAATGCTGGTCTCCTTTTTTCGATTTGCGCTTTTTGTTCATAGGCGGAAGCGGCCTGTATTAATTTTCCTTCCTGAAAATGTCCGGCTAAAAACTGCACACCGATGGGCAGGCCGGATTTGGTAAAGCCGCAGGGCAGGGAAATACCGGGAATTCCTGCGAGATTTGTGGAAATAGTAAAAATATCGGAAAGATACATCTGCAGCGGATTATCGGTTTTCTCGCCGATTTTAAACGCCGGCGTGGGCGTGGTGGGTGTCAAAATCACATCGCATTTTTTAAACGCTTCTTCAAAATCGCGCTTGATTAAAGCGCGTACCTGCGATGCTTTTTTGTAGTAAGCGTCATAGTAGCCGGCGGAAAGAGCGTAAGTGCCGATCATGATGCGGCGCTTTACTTCCGCGCCGAAGCCCTGCATGCGCGTTTTTTTGTACATATCCAAAAGCTCACTTGCCGGGGCGCGGAATCCGTATTTGACGCCATCGTAGCGCGCCAGGTTGGATGACGCTTCCGCCGGCGCGATAATATAATAAACCGCCAGGCAATATTGCGTGTGCGGCAGCGATATTTCCACACTTTGCGCGCCGCATTTTTCCATGGTCTTGATTGACGCTTCGATGGCGGCTTTAACTTCCGGATCAATCCCTTCCACGAAATATTCTTTAGGGATACCGATTTTCCAACCTTTGATATCTTGGCCGGCAAACTGCCGGTAATCGGGAACCTCTATATTAACAGATGTGGATTCTTTGCGGTCATAACCGGCTAAAACATTCATCATGATCGCGCAGTCTTCCACGTCTTTAGTGAATGGGCCGATCTGATCAAGCGATGAGGCAAAAGCGATTAGTCCGAAGCGTGATACGCGTCCGTATGTTGGTTTCATGCCGACAATACCGCAAAGCGCCGCCGGCTGGCGGATGGAGCCGCCCGTGTCGGAACCGATGGAGGCCGCACATTCATCCGCGGCCACTGCCGCCGCGGAGCCGCCGCTGGAGCCACCGGGAATTCTCTCTAAATCCCACGGATTGCGCGTGGGGCCGAAATACGATGTTTCCGTGGAAGAGCCCATGGCAAATTCGTCCATGTTCGTCTTGCCGACAAATATCGCGCCGGCGGCGCGCAGTTTTTCTACGACGGTGGCGTCGTAAGGCGGAACAAAATTATGCAGAATGTGCGAGCCGCAGGTGGTGGCAATGCCTTTGGTGCAGACTATATCTTTAAGCGCGATGGGAATACCGGAAAGAGCTTTGATGTCACCTTTTTTAATTTCTTTATCGGCATCCGCGGCTGCGGACAGCGCTTCATCCTTCATCACGCGGATATAGGAATGAACTTTTTCTTCCACCGCGTCGATTCTTTGCAACACGGACTCAGTAATCGCCGTGGCTGTTGTTTTTCCTTCTTTAATTTTATCCTGCAGTTCGTGAATGGTTGATTGATATAGTTCCATAAATATTCGTAATTTCACCCTTTGTTAATATTTAATTTCTCTGTCCAAAAGACCTCGCAAAATGCCTCAGGTGCAAGGCGCGCAAAGGCTGAGGAACGAGGCGTACTTTGTTCGTACGTCGCAGTGACGAAGACTGTAGCGCAACGCAGCAGATGAGCTTTTTTCGAGGTCGTCATTCGATAACTTTCGGGACGCGAAAAAACTCCCCTCGCCCGTCGGGAGCATTCGCCAGTGTTTTTTCCGTGCCGATCGATTCCACTACATTATCTTCGCGAAACGAGTTGGTTACGCCAATCGCATGGCTCATCGGCTCGACGCCTTTGGTATCCAGTTCGTTGAGCTTATCGATGTAGAGCAGAATATCGTTTAGCTGCGCGGTGAATTTTTCTTTTTCCTGCGGCGTTATTTCCAGGCGCGCCAGATGCGCGACATATTCAACTTCCTGAGCTGTTAACTTCAAAACTTAGCCTCCTATATCTTCCAATACGAACTCATTTTCGCTGTTACCTGTTTGATAACATTGTCCGCGACTGCTCCCGCTTCTTTCTCCATCGCGGCGAGTCTTTCTTCGGCACAAACAGTGTCGCCTCGCATTTCCTCGAGCACTGCTTTTATCGATTCAGCCAAACCCATCACATGATAACCTCCTTCGAGCACAATTACGAATCGTCCCTCGCAGCAAGCATCAGCAATGTCGAGAAGTATTCTGGTGAGCGCGGCAAATCCCTTTGGTGTCACGCGCATGCCGCCCAGCGGATCCTGAAAATATGTATCGAAACCGGCCGAAAGCAAAACAAAATCAGGCTTATATTGCAGGGCCACGGGCTTCAGAATTTTTCGGAAAATTTTCACAAAAGCCGCGTCATCCGCCCCGGTGCTGAGCGGCACATTGATAGTATAACCTTCGCCTTTTCCCCGGCCGATTTCCTGCAGGCTACCCGTGCCGGGATAATAAGGATACTGGTGCGTGGAAAAATACAAAACGCGCGGGTCGTCTTCAAAGCTGTGCTGTGTGCCGTTGCCGTGATGCAGATCCCAATCTACAATTAAGATCTTTTTCAGCCCATGCTTATTGATAGCATGCATCGCGCCGATGGCGACATTATTAAAAATGCAAAAACCGGCCGCGCGGTCGTATTCGGCGTGATGTCCGGGAGGCCTGACCAAGGCGAAAGCGTTGTCGACTTTTTTATCCATCACATTGTCAATGGCATTGAGCAGGCCGCCTACGGCAAGCTTGGCTATTTCGTAGCTTTCCGGGCTGGTGGCCGTGTCCGCATCAAGATAAACACTGTCTTTCCCGGCGGTGCTGGCAATATATTCCACGTAGGAAGGCGCGTGAATCATTTCGATTTCTTTATGCGTCGCTTCTCTAGGCGCAATCTGTATAAACTTCTGCGCCATGGCCGGGTTATCCAACATCGCATGCACCGCCGCTAACCGCTCCGGGCTTTCCGGATGATAAGCGCCGGCTGAATGCTGCAGATAACGTTGATCTTTAACAATACCGGTTTTTTTCGGCATATAGAACCTCTCTGATTTTAATCAGTTAAAGATATTTTGATGTATCACAAATGAATTTAAAGCGCAAAATATTTCCCCCGGCAAGGGAAAAAACCCTTCAAAAAATCTCTTTTATTTCAAGATGTCGGATAATACTTTGCTGTCCGCGCCAAAGAATAAAAATGAAAACAAGAGGCCTTGCGTCATATGATCGATGTGTCCGGCATTCCGGCTATCGCTTTTTTTGCGGCTTGCCGATCGAGATACGAAAGAATCTGTT
>JAFGKC010000097.1 GCA_016928765.1 Syntrophaceae bacterium | reverse complement strand
TAACCACTACGAGCAAAGCACCAACTGATCCATCTTAAATATCAAATTTTGTTTTTTATCGGGCGCTCAATGAATCGGGTTAAATCCCGGCATTGAGCGCCTTTTTTATTATCAGATAATTATAATGTATCTGCCAGTTCCTTAATTTTTTCTGTAAAACTATCTATATCAGTGCCGAATTTAACCAGACGGCACTCGATGTTAACAAGCATTTCCATGATAAAATCAAACTTGGCTGCCTTATATCGGCGGGTTGTTCCAGTGATGGTGACGGGAAAGAGGCCTCCGACAAGCTTGGTAGGATTGACAGCACTTATCTGGGTTTGGGGAACGCCTGTCTGCTCCAGCAGACAAAGCGCTTTCAGCGGCGACTGATTTTGCCCGGCGGATTTTGTCGCGGCGCTCATTTTCAAATAATGTTCCCCGGCGATAACGTCATATTCGCTGTAAGAATCCCGCCCGGCAAAAAATCTCGACATGGAATCATCGTTTACCTTGATGATATCCGAAACCGCACCCGCTCGGTAGCCATCTTTTTTAAAAACATACAATTTTTCATCGGTAAGTATGGGCATACCTTTCTGCATCAGGATAAAAGCCGCCGTGGACTTACCCGCGCCGGAATTGCCTGTAAAGGCTATGCCTTTGCCGTTAACAACAGCGCAGGAGGCATGCATCGAAAAAATTCCCCGGGAGGCAAGAAGTTTGTCTAAAGCATAGTCGGGAAAAAGAATTTTCTGGTAAGTGGGGAGCATGGCGCTGCCGCACATAAGCGCTATCGCAGAACCATTGGCGTAATCAATCATAATTCGTCCGACACGGGCGTAATCAATCCATTGCCTTTCGTTGTCCGCGGAAGATGTATAATCAAAATTTTCATTGGCCAGCATGACGCCTTTTTTGAGTTTATGGCTCTCAGAGGGCAGGGGCATATGTTTCTCTATTTCTTCTATGTTTGCTCCTGATATTTCGATGGTAAGCTGCGGCTCGCATGAAGTTTCGAGCGGTGGCATTACATACCAGGAACAAATATCTTTCAGGCAGTCAGGCCAGTTGCCAAATATTTTAAGCGGAAAGCCGAAGGCATCAAATGTATAGGAATATTTTTTCAATCAGCCCTCTTTTTAATCGATGGTGATAAGATTGTTTTCAGTCAGCGTTTTGAGCAAATCTTCCAGATCCTTTAGGAGAATTTCTTTTTCCACGCTGAACTCTTCAAGCAGCAGCGCGGCAATATCCGATATACTGCTTGTGCCGTCCACCTTTTCCCAGAACGCGCAGCCGACTTTGTTCAGGCCATAATATTTACCGCTTTCGGGGTTGAGCAGGACCGTTTCTCCCCGAACATTCTTCCAGATAATATCTGGATTTTTTTTTGGCATTTTTTCCATACGCGTTTCTCCATTTTTTGGGTAAATTTGTCACTTCATCAGTTTCTACGGCGCAGTAACTGCCGTGGCACAATATACAAAACATAGAAAGGATACAACATTTTTGGAACTTTCCTGCCTGATCCTTCCCAGAAGACCACTCCCTGCTCGTCAAATAAAAAATAATAAATCATCTTCAGCCGGCCGGTGACAGAAGCGGGGCTCAGCGGCATGCAGATATATTCGGCAAGCCGTGATTTTTCGTCCCGCACGAGACAATTTTTATAAAAGCGATACTCGCCCGGCAGCAACGCGCGGCCAGGCAGAAATCTGGGCCATATTGCCGAGGCGGGGCACGAATCACCCAGATAATCATTTACAAGGCGCAGGCATACGCCCAGCAGTTTGCGGCAGTCATTTGATGACGCTGTTTGATAGATGAATTTCCAATCAAGCTTCTCTCCGAACGTTTTAAGAAAAAGAAATAATTCAACAAACCATCTGAGTCCGGTGTAGTGATGATGACTGGCAAAATGCAGGGCTAAGTGAATAAACTGCATCTCCAGTGACAGCCTCTTTGCCGGGACGCCCCCGATCATGAATGCTGCGGTGTTTTCCCACCACGGTAATTTGTCGAGGTACAGATAATTGTTCATTGGAAATTCCGCGCGCATCTTCCAATGCAGGTCGATATTAACGCTTAACGCGCCCGATTTTTTCATAAAATGTGTCTCGCCGGTGATGTCGGACAAAATCGTGAAATCATCACGGCTGCCTTTGAATGATGGAATTATGTAGATTTCATAGCCTTCAGCTAGCAGGTATTCGAGAGCTTTCATCCGATTGTCCGGCCGGATGAGCACGTCTATGTCGCTCAAACTCCGCGACGAGGTATCACCGAATAGTTCCTGCATGTAAGAAAAACCCTTCAGCACTATATTTTCCACACCTGACGCGGTTAATTCTTTCACTATCTTTGCGCATTGGGCTTCGTAAAAAACATTGTGCGCGGCGATGCGGTGGGAAGCTCTCCTCAGAGTGTCCACCACGGTTGCCGGAATTTCTGAATTGATTCGGGATTGAGAAAAAAGAAAGGAAAAATATCCGGCCAGTCCCCTGTTCGTGATTGCCGTGACCGTTGCCGGCCAATCTATTTTTTGCAGAGTGGTTGCTTTACCGGGAATATGTCCGTCTGAGTTTAATACGGATATCAGGGACAAGATGCTTTTATTAAGGCTGGAATCACGCATGAAGGTTCCTCTGTTAACCGTAACGATTGGTTGAACGCGTCCATTGGAAATGGCTTATATTTTTAGGATGCAAAGCATAGGAAAGATAGCCGAATAAGTCAATAGCGAATGGATTTTAAGACAGGTGGCCTTATGTCAATGAAAGATTAAGCCTCGCCGGAGGGACAGAAATTCCGATTGACGCCGCCTCCGCGGCTCGGTACATTGTGCGGAAATAAACCAGAAAAGGGAGGGCATAATTATGAATAATCCCGAAGCAACAACACAGGCGCTGGCGATACTCCGAAACGGAGAGAATTTCCAGTGGTATATCATTCCGCTTTTGATGTTTCTCTTCTACATTTACTTTGATGAGTACGCGCGCAAGAATTACAAAGGTATAGCTGCGGGCCTGTCTTTGTACATGGTCCACTGGTTTTATGAAATCCTAAACGCGTTAATCCAGTATTTTAGCGGGCACGCGCTTTGGACTGTTCCCACCGGCACCGGTTTTTTGCTGCTGGTCGGCGTGTGCGCGGAACTCAGCATCATGTTTGCCGCCGCAGGGTTAGTCTACAGCAAGCTGCTTGATCCGAAACCGAAAAAGAAAATACTGGGCATCAACAACCGCCTTTTTATTGCGCTGGGCGCCGCGGCGTTTTTCTCCATCTTTGAGATATTTCTGGCGAAGACACCCGCTTTTGTCTGGGTTTATCCGTGGTGGGGCTCGATTACCGTGTTTATCACGGTTTACATTCCGTTCTTCGTGGTCTCCATGTATTCCTACGACTGGAAGCGCAAAACACAGAAGATATTTGTCGGCACGCTCTTTGGCGTCAACGCTCTGATGCTGATTGTTTTTGCGGGAATTCTTAAGTGGATTTAGATTATTAAAAAAAAGGCGGCGGCCAAAAAGCCGCCGCCGCACAATTCTTATTTAATCATCACCAGCAGCATTTTGAATTTGGTGACCGCTTGCAGCGCGTGGGGTTTGTTGGCGGGCATAATCAGCATCTCGCCTTCTTTAACCGTATGGGGCTTTTTATCAATGCTGATTTGCGCTTCGCCCTCCAGAATGCAGACCACCGCGTCAAATGGCGCGGTATGTTCGCTTAAACCTTCGTCCTGGTCAAAAGCAAAAACGCTCAGCGTACCGGTTGGTTTGCGGATTAATTCCCGGCTCACCACAGAATGCTCCTGATAAGCGACGATGTCTTTTAGCTTCAATACATTGGTCAAATCTTTTATTTCCGATAACTTTTCGGGCATGTTTAAATCTCCTTTGCTTTATTCTCAATATCAAACGTCTCTTTGGCCGCGGCAACAAATTTCTGCGGGTCCTCAGGGGTAAAACGCAATTGACTGAAAACGCCGCCCTTTCTGGTGATGCCGACATGCTCGTAAAAATCCGCAAGATCTAGCTTGAGAGCTTTAAACGAAGTTCTGATTACCGGCGGCCTGAATACGCCGATAGAAACGATATCCTCCTTTTTTACGGTTATCATCTTATAGAAAAATAAATATCTGCATCTCAAATCTATTCTATCCGGAAAGATGGAATACTCATTGCCCAGGCTCTTCATGGTTGGTGATGATACATAAAGGGGAACGTTGTTGTATTGCATAGATGTAACTTCCTCCTATGCTGATACTTTCGGATATTTGAGGGTAGTTTATTTATTGCTTTTTTCCATAGCAAGGCGTTCTTTATTGAGCTCTTCCAGCAGTGCCGCAAGATCCCAGTTTTCTGAAACCGGCGTCAGCGTAGCCCACAAGGGTCGGGGCAATCCGCTTGAGCGATAGGCTAAGATAATCCGGTTAAGTTCGTCAGGCGTGATTCCGGACATCACAATGGCGCGCGCCATATCGGATTGTGCACCCAGGCCCGTTTGATCCGCCCTGGTAAGCAAATCGCCGAGGCGCTTTTCGGCATCGGCGGTTGTGGCAATAATCACCGGCACGTCCGTAAGGTCGACATTATCAATTAAAGTCATTACCGTTTCCTGCTCGAAAGCGGTAAAACCGCAGACCAGCATTGCTCTGGGGCCGTACATCGGTTCGGCCGAGTTTCCGATTTCTTTGAATGTTCCTTGGCTCATGCTGTTCTCCTTTTTTTGTTTGAGTGTATATTAACATAACCGGCGGGTCATTGTCGATTATTGCGTTTGATACGGATGCTTACTGATTTTTTGACCAGAGCTTTTTGTAACCATGAAGCATGCTCATGGCGGTGATTAACGCTTCGTTATCGAATCCGGCAAGCTTTTCCTGCATCATCTTTAGAAGTGTTTCGTTACCTTCCGCGTCCGTCGGGATTTCGGTTATATCGCCGGAGCGGTGCAGGCCGTAACTGATATCGCCTACGGGAAACGCGTCGATGGCGATTATATAGACTTCTGTCAGTTCCGGCCAGAGAAGTTCCTTTTTCTCGCCGTTTTTTTTATTGATAAGAATAATGTTTGCATCGTTTGCCTCCACCTTGTAATCCCGCCCATCGCGTAGGACAACCCGTTCCGCATCATTATTTTTGCCCGCGAAGAGGACAAGCGGCTTGCCTTTGATCTTTTGATAAATAATGGCGGCGGTCATAATTACAACGCCGAAGCCGAAAAAAATAATTGTGCTCCAGGAAACATACCACGGCGCGTTATTTTTAAGGGCAAAAACTCCAAAGGCCACAAAGCCGATAGAAATTAAAAGCACTTTAATGTTTTGCTGCATAGTTATCTGTTTATAGGTAAATTGTCATAAATACACTGTTTGGGTCTTCAATATATTCACCAAATGGTTCAAAATACTGAAATCCATGTTTCATATATAGTCTTCTTGCTGGCAAAAAGGCGTCCATTGAGCCTGTTTCTACACTTAGTTGTGAATAGTTCCTTTTGCGTGCTTCGTCGATTATATATTTGAGTAAGCGAGAAGCAACGCCCTTTTTGCGATGAGTTAAAGCAATTCGCATTGATTTTATCTCCGCGTGTTTTGGATTAAGTTCTTTGAGTGCCCCACACCCCACGATTCTAGATTTGTCCCAGATACTCCAAAATGTAATATTGGGTTTTTGAAGCGACTCTATATCTATTACGTGGATGCTTTCAGGTGGCAAATAAAGCGACACTTCAAAAAGATGCTCTTTCAAAAATTCCATTATTTCAATAC
>JAFGKC010000096.1 GCA_016928765.1 Syntrophaceae bacterium | reverse complement strand
AAGGATATGTCTTGAGTTGGCAAAGCGTATTTAAAAATATCGCCGATGTCATCTACCCGCCCGCGTGCCTGGGCTGTTCGGATATTCTACAGCAAGGAAAAGAAAAATATTTTTGCTGTACTTGCCATGAACAAATCAGATATTTAAACGAAAGCATCTGCCCTGTCTGTGGTATAGCTTTTTTTGACAGCCCGGCGGGCAATCATCTGTGCGGGCATTGCTTGGAGCAAAGGCCATTTTTCTCCATAGCGCGCGCCGTGGCCGCTTATGAAAAAGTTATTCTGGAAGTTATTCACCGGTTCAAATACGGACGCGATTTATCCGTCGGTTCTATCCTAGCTTCTTTCATGGCTGATTTTCAATTCCCTGATTTTGATTACCGTAATTATTCTCTAATCGTTCCCGTGCCTCTGCATATCAAAAAACTGCGCCAGCGCGGATTCAATCAATCAGTGATTCTCGCGCGGGCGCTGAAAAAAAAGTGGCAAATACCTTTAAATTATTTCTTGCTAAAACGCTCTAAATTTACTTTAACACAAACTGGCCTGCACAAGAAAGAACGTGAAAAGAATATTAAAGACGCTTTTGAAGTAACATCCGCTAAAGACGTTAAGGATAAAAATATTATCCTTGTCGATGATGTTTATACCACAGGCGCAACGGTCAATGAATGCGCAAAAACTCTGCGCAAAGCGGGCGCGAAAGATGTTGCTGTATTAACATTAGCCAGGGTACTTTAGGCGGAGATTGCTATGAATAAAATTTTGGACAGAAACACTCTCAAAAATAAGCTCGAAGAGCTCAGAAAAAAAGGCAAAAAAATAGCTTTTACCAACGGCTGTTTCGACATACTGCACATCGGTCATGTCCGCTATCTCAGAGAAGCCAAGAAAACCGCCGATATTCTGGTTTTGGCGCTAAACAGCGACGCTTCCGTGAAGAAAATCAAGGGAAAAAAAAGGCCGCTGGTACCCCAGGAAGATCGAGCGGAAATTATGGCCGCCCTTGAATTTATTGATTTCGTGACTATATTTGATGAAACAACACCGCTGGAGCTGATTAATCTATTAAAACCGGATGTGCTCATCAAGGGTGGAGATTGGGCTGAAGATGATGTAGTGGGTCGTGATGAAATCAAAAAATGGGGCGGAAAATTAACGTTAATACCTGAAATTAAAGGTAAATCCACTACTTCCATTGTTGATAAAATAAGGCAAACATATTCACCCTCAGACTGAATAATCGCCCTTTTCCTGACATATTCCGGCATTGATTATTTTGCTTTACAAACATTTACCCTTTAGGTAAAAGACTCTTTCAGTTTTTAAAAAGGAGTGGAGATAATTGGAAAAACAGGTAGGCATAAAACCGGAAAAACTTGAAGTATTTCGTAACTTACTCATCCAAAAAATAAATGAACTTTTGGGTGAAGCGGGGAAAACCGTTTCCGAAATGACTAACGGCAAAGAAAATTTTCCAGATCCAACCGACCGGGCGTCACTTGAGGCAGATCGTAATTTTGAGTTACGCATACGGGACAGAGAACGTAAGCTAATTGTAAAAATGCAGGAAGCAATCAAAAGAATCGATGACGGAATTTTCGGCATTTGCGAGGTTTGCGGAGGGCCTATTTCCGAAAAAAGGTTGATGGCCAGGCCGGTTACCACTCTCTGCATTGATTGTAAAACAAAACAGGAAAAAATGGAAAAGCTCAAGGGAGAATAAGAATAAATTACATAATATTTTAAGACGCTCCGTTTCAGGGGCGTTTTTTGTTTTAAAACCTGATTATAAAATCATTGATGCCATGCTTGTAAATGTCGCGCTAAATATTCCCTACGATAAACTCTTTACATACGAAATACCGCAAAATATGGAAAATCTGGTGGACGTAGGCAAGCGCGTATTTGTTCCTTTCGGCCGCAGAAAACGCACCGGCTTTATCGTAGCTGTAAACACATCATGTGACCTTCCTAATGTAAAATCCGCTTTAGAAATACTCGACAAAGAGCCACTTTTTAATAAAAATGATCTGGAATTTTATCAGTGGATTTGTGACTATTATATTTATCCTCTGGGTAAAGCGCTCGCAGAAATAATCCCCACCGGCAAGGAAAAAAAAGATGTTCTTTGGGTTATTCCCACACCTGTTCATGAAAGCATCGCACTCACGCCGACACAGGAAAAAGTCCTTGCCATATTAAAGAATTATCCACAGGGCGTTACGCTGAAAAAACTTGCTCAGGAATGCAAAATCACCAATACCGCTTCCGCCGTCCGCGGTCTGCATCTTCTGGGACTTTTGCGCCTTGAAGATAAACAAAAAAAGCAGCTTTCCATGCGCACGGAAAAAATTTGTTCGCTTGCCTCGAATAAACTAAATGGCGTCAAATTTACAGCCAAGCAAAATTCCGTGATTGAATTTCTGGAAAAACATGGCCCCTGCTCAACAGCCAGACTGATTATTTCCACTAACGTATCCGCGAGCGTTATTTACGGTTTATTTAAAAAGGGACTATTGGAGTTCAACACCACAGAAGTAATTCGCCGCGCTTCTCTTAATTCATCATTAAACCACGACGATAAAGAAATTGAACTAAATATAGAACAGCAATCCGCGCTCTCAAAAATATCTTTTTGCCTAGATAATGATGATTTTACCGCAGTGCTACTTCATGGCGTGACCGGCAGCGGCAAAACGGAAGTATACCTTAAAGCGATAGAAAAAGTATTGGAAAGCGGCGGTACGGCGATGTATTTAGTGCCGGAAATAGCTCTTACCCCTCAGCTAATATCCCGGATTTCCGGACGATTTAACGAAGACCAAATCGCTGTTTTGCACAGCGGTATATCCGAATCCGTCCGTTATGATCAATGGCGGCAAATCAAACGAGGACAAATCCAACTGGTCATCGGAGCCCGTTCCGCGGTTTTCGCTCCTATGCCCGATCTTAAACTGATTATCGTCGATGAAGAACACGAATCTTCCTATAAGCAGGATGACCGGCTTTGCTATCACGCGCGCGATCTGGCTGTAGTCAAAGCGAAAAATAACCGCGCTGTTGCGTTACTTGGTTCAGCCACGCCCAGCCTGCGCACATTTT
>JAFGKC010000095.1 GCA_016928765.1 Syntrophaceae bacterium | reverse complement strand
GAACGGCTACATTGAAAACACACCCCAGGCTTTTGAAAAGGAACTCAACACCTGCCCGCTCACCAAAATATGGTCGCAGGAACCAGACCTCTGCGCCGTTTTGCTGCGTGAAAATTTTGCGGGCGTTCTGGAAACACTCAATCCAAAATTTACATCAGAGGGATTCAGCAAACTGCTCACCCGCGGCGACAAATGCTGCCGCTTCCGCATTGAACTGGAAAAATAGATAAAGGAATTCACTATGTCAAAAATTAACACTGTTTTGGGACAAATCGCTCCGGAAGAGCTGGGGCTCACCCTGCCCCACGAACACATAATTGCCGCTTATCCCGGCTGGGAATGCGATCCGCTGGCCAAACCTTACAACCAAGAAAAAATTGTTGGCACCTGTGTGAAAAATATTGAACCGGTCAAACAATACGGCGTCAAGGCAATCATCGACGCCACGCCAGTTGATTTATCCAGAAACGCCGATGTCATGAAAGAGGTTTCGGAAAAACTGCAAATTCACATTGTCTGCGCTACAGGCCGTTACACAGAAGCCGAAGGCAAATGGATCTATTTCAAGCGCCGGGAAAGCGTTAAAATCGGCGACATGCAAACTGAAATCTATGATGGCTTTATGCAGGAGATTAACTACGGCATCGGCCAAACCGGCATCAAACCGGGTGTGATAAAAGTAGCGACGGGATTGAACCGTATTGCCCCCTGTGAGGATGCAACGCTGAGGGCGGCAGCGCGGGCAAGCCGTGAAACAGGAATGCCCATCACAACGCATACCGAAGATGGAACCATGGGCCCCGAGCAGGCGGATATTCTCATCTCAGAAGGAGCGGTGCCGGAAAAAATTTCAATCGGCCACATGTGCGGCAATTCTTCACTGGATTATCACCTTGATGTCTTGAAGCGCGGGGTTTTCATCGCCCTTGACCGCTTCGGGATTGAAATGAAAATGACGGATCAGACACGCGTTGCCACACTTATTGGCCTTTTAGAAAAGGGTTACGCCAACCGTATTATGATTTCGCATGATTGCATGGCCGCTGTTTACGGCAGAGGCGGCCGGATGCCCATGGAAGAGGTTATCAAGTTTAAAAACTGGTCTTTTACAAATATTTTCACAGATATATTGCCTGCTCTTAAAAAGGCCGGCATCAGTGATGAACAGATTAAGACCATGATGGTCGATAATCCCCGGCGCTTTTTATCTGGTGATTAGACCTTGTCATCCCCGCGCATTCGGCATGCGCCGGAGTAAACAGCGGGGATCCGGTGTTCTTAATCCTGGATTCCGTATCGCGCTTCGCTTGTACGGAATGACGCGCCTTTTTCTGTCTTTGCGAGCAAAGTCACGAAGCGTTAGCCCGGCAGCCACGCCCGGCGTATGCCTGGGAATGCCGGGCAATCTTGAGTTTGTCATGCCGGTGAAAACCGGCATCCAGACACTTCACGCGTCAAGACACAGAACCAGTTTCAATAATACTGGATTTCTCCGTATCAAGTACGGGGCAGGCTCTCCGTCGCGCTTCGCTTGTACGGAATGACGAATTTGTAATTACGACACAGACAACGGGATTGCTTCACTCTTCACTTGTCACGTATTGCTTATTCACCCTTCACCCTTACGCGTTACTACTTCTTCACCGTAGGCGGAAAGCTTTTGTACGATGCATCCACCGGCGGCATTTTTACGCTCTCCTCGATGCTGGGCAGTTTGCCGTAAACGGGATTATCCTGCCATCCGTCCAGATGAGCGGCACGGCGCGCCGCCGCCTGAAATTTTTTCCAGTCAGCACTACCGTAAAGAAACATCTCCTGCGCGGCCATTGATCCTTCGCCGTGAATCGTATCCACCTGCCAGTGATTGCTGGTGACATCTTTGATCAGGCGCAAAATGCGCAGACGATCTTCCGTCGGCACGCCGTCTTTAGCTGCCAGATATTTTTCAATAAACGGCTGAATCTCCGGATTTTTCCAGTCGCGAAAAGCCGGTACGGTGGTGGTCAGCCCGCCGCCGATATCCTGCATGTGCTGGCACATCGTGTGGAAATTGCTCGCGTAGGTCCACTTCGAGGCGTTGATCGCCATCCGGTTGGGCATCATAACATCCATGCCGAACTCGGTCATCGGATCCAGGCAGGCCTGCTTGGCCAGCATCTGCACAGTTTCCGTGATATAGGCCATCCAGGAAAGTTTCTTGCGCACATGCGGGACATTCGAAACGCCGTTGTAGTCGGCAATCAAGCTTGCCGCTCCGGTCATCATTTCCAGCGTATGCGTCATCTTGCACGTACCGAAAAGACGATGGTAACTGGCAAAGGCGTAAGCCAGAATCTGCGAATATTGCCATTCCCCGCACATGAAAACCCGCTCCCAGGGAACGAACACATCATCAAAAATGATGAGCGACTCCGATGGCTGAAGATGGTCGGACATCGGATAATCAAATTCCCCTTCGTCGCCGTAGAGGCGCGTATTGGGCTCCACGCCCAAAAGCTTCACGCCTTTGGTGTTCACCGGCACGGCAAAACCTAAAGCGTAATCTTTGTCGGCTTCGCCATGCGTCCGGCAGGGCAGGCACAAAAGCTCGTTGGCGCAGGGCGAGGCGCTGATATGCACCTTGGCGCCGCGGACAACAATGCCGTCCTTCTTTTTATCCACAATCCTCAAATAAAAATCCTGGTGCTGTTTTTGCTTTGAGGGATGCAAACTGCGGTCGCCTTTGACGTCGGTAATCGCGCCAGTGAGGGCCAGGTCGTTTTTCTGGAGATACGTGCGGTAGTTTTCGACTCGCTCCATGTAGTTGGTGCCGAGCTTTTTATCCATCACTTCGGCCGCGACGCTGAATGCCGCCAGCGCGTCCGCGCCCATACAGTGCACCAACACGCCTCCGCCCGCCCGCATGCCGACCATATAGCATTCGCGCCGGCGAAGCATATCTTCCGCCGTTTTGGGAGACGTGAGCAGAAAATTAATATCCTCTCCGTCTTTGTCTTTGGTGACAAAAAGATGTTTGTAATCGGGATGATTGGGCAAAACGTAGTCCATCGCCGCCATTTTGATAATGGTACTGGTCGATGGATGCGTCCGGACGTCTTTTACTTTTTCGCCCAGGCACCAGACTTCCCGCCCGTCATTCAAACTTTCCAGATACTGTTCGACTGTTTTAATCATAGTGTTGTCTCCTTATTATATTTATGGTTCCGAAGGTTGGTTTGTTAATATTTAACCTGCATCGCGTTTTTTCTTATTTTTTCAAGAATTCGGGAAATTATTTTTATATCGCCATGATCTTTTATAAAAGATTGCGCTAAGTCTTCCGCCTTTAGAATAACTTCCCCCGACATTTTGGCCAGCTCTTTTAATACTAATGATTTCTTTATTTCGACCGTTTCCGCAAAGTTTTCCCAGTGGCGAAGCCCCAGCCATGTAACTCTGTTTTCTGTGCCTATTTTCATTGCCAGCTTATCCGTCAACTCTTCGTAGGCCATCGTGCAAATAAGATCGTAAAAAGGCGCAAGAGAAGGTTTGCGCTCGTGGTAAAGGAGCGCCAGATTTTTCGCATGGGCATCGGCGTTCCCGATAAGCACATTAAAAATAATCCATCTGAGCAATGCCTTTTTATCAGCGGCGGGCTTAAGACTGTAAAGGGAAAGAACATTGAAACATTGCGGTAACGAGGGGCCACCTTCGCTTTCGTATTTTTGATCAGGCATAGTCTGCAACGCCTGACAAAAATCTTCCTGATGCAGGCGCTGCAAATGGCGCTTTTTATCCCAAATCCGGTCATACCTCTCAATAAGCAAAAAAGCGTCGGGCGTATGGAAAATTTTAACCCGCGGTACCGGTAATCCCATGTTACCCGCCAGTATCATACAAAAAGCTTCATTTTCTACCGAATCCGGCAAACCGGGAATAGGCGGTTTTAAGATGTGCGTACTGGGGGCATTGCCAGTCGCTATAGAAATTTCTTCATTTTCAACATAAACAGGCAGTTTATTCTGCGCACCGGCAAGAGATAATCTTAATCCTTCCTCTCCGGCCAAAAGCGGCCGCTGAGGCAGACTGATAATTATGTTATGCAGAGATTCTTTATCAAGTTTGCGGTATCCGGGATTTACTTGAGGCATTAATCCTTCGGGAAATAAAGATATAGCTCCGGCGCATTCTCCGCCGATTTTTTCCAATAAAGCAAAATCGTTTTTATCGGATATCTGTAAATTACGGCTAATGATTATTCTGATTTGCGCTTCCGGCAGAAGGTTGGCGAAAAAAGAACGCGACTTGTCATTTTCAAAAGCCTCTTCCTGCAATGGAAGCGCGACGGAAAGGGGCACAGCGCGTGAACTTTTCGCCCAGTCCCTCGTGTATTGAAAAACGAACCGCCGCTCGCTATCCAGCCAGAGATGGCCGGCAAGATTATCCTGAAAATAGACGGCAAGCTTAGGTGATATATGGTTAATCATTATCTTTCCCTGCGCCCAGCCACAAATCGATGCCCAGACCCTTCAGGACTTGCAGCACTTTGTTGAGGTGAACGGTAGCTTTTCCGTTTTCCAAGTCAGAAAGAAACCGGTATCCAACATTACACAAAGCAGCGGCTTCAGCCAGCGAGAGTCCATCTTCTTTTCGCTTCTTTCTGATTATCCGCCCTATATCGACGGGCGCGATTATTTTAATACCGGTATTCACATTTCCGCCTTATTCTTTATTCCCGTACGGGAATAATACAGCTTATAGCGTTAATGTCAAGAGAAATATTCCCGAACGGTAATAATTACCTCGTTTGCTGTTTTACAGAACAATTTATTCCCAAACGGGCTGATGCAGATGTCTCTTCTCGCGGTTTTCTATGAAAAGCAAAGGTCTTACTTCCCTGTCGTCATTCAATTTTTCCAAATACTGTTTAACTGTTTTAATTATGGTATCTTCTCCTTTAGGTTAAGATCGTTAAGTTTTATATCCCCTTAATTTTACACCGATAATTTCTATTATTCATTAATTTTGTCGTCTAAACGCGCGCGGAGAATTTTAAATCCGTTTTTCAGATAATATTTTCTCTCCGGCGCGTCTGGCAAAGGCATGTAGGGCGCGTTCCCTGAACGCGCCGCTATTTATTACTCCGAAGTTTTAGGAGACGTGCACAGAAAATTAATCACCTGGCCGCCTTGAAAAAAGGCTTCACAAAAATTGCGCGTCAGTGCAGTTTTTGGCCGCCCTTTTTCATATTCAGCATTTCCTGCATCAGCTCGTCGATGTTCAACCCGGGGGCTTGGCCGTATTCCTGAAGCATAGCGGCGTCGTACATTTCTTCCAGTTTCCGCAGTTGTTTCAGAGCGGTTTCATTCTGGCTGAAGGACTTATCCATCATCTCTACCAGGTTATCGCCGGATTTTTTGAGATCGCTCAAATCGATATTCATAGGCGTAAGGGCGAACACCTTTTTCAAAAGATCGTAGCATGCCTTGGCATTAAAAACCTGAATATACGGCGGGACTCTGGCCGTGATGCCGGCCGCCTCGATACCTTCCTTGCCGGCCTGGTTCAACAGCATCGTGGAAAAACTGCACGGCCCCGCGTAATTCAGAAATGGAAACGATTTGAATTCGCTCCTCAACTCCGGACGGCTCAGCACGGCAAAGACGCT
>JAFGKC010000094.1 GCA_016928765.1 Syntrophaceae bacterium | reverse complement strand
TTTTTATGTCCGGGCTTTACCCAGTAATATTCTACAAAGCCGCCACGTTTTTTCGCCATCGCGCTTAATTCTCTGATGACGAATTTCCCTTTTGTGTCTCTGTAGTTATAAAGATTTTGTCCTTCTAGATTCTTTTGGGTGGCATGCGCGATGTTGAGACACTTGTAATTATAAACATAAAAATAACCTGATTTATCCTTGTAAAAACGTATCGGAGCAATAAAGGAACGTATTATATCCACGCGCCATGATTCTCTTCTTACATCTTTGAGAATTTCCCCCAAACCTACTGCCGCTGTGTGAACGGCCGACACGGCCGCTTCTTTGTTGCAGTCGATATATTCTTTGTTTCTGTCTCGAGCGAACGCCGCGCTTGTGATTAAAATGGCCACGCCAAGAAAAAGTGCCGCCAATAACATTCTAAGATTTTCTTTTTTGCAATGTTTTTGCATAGACATCATCCTTTCTATTATTTGTTGTTTACAATTAACTTTAACCTCAGTACAAGCCTTCAACTATTGGCCTGTGTTATTTGTTTTTTAAAGTTGTTCTTGCCTGTTATACCGGCAGAAACTATGAACTGCAGAGCCGTATCGGGACTCACGTCAAGATATTCAACGCGCCCTTTGGGAACCAATATGGTAAAGCCGGCCCACTGCATACTCTGTAAGATATAAACTGCCACATAGTCTTTAAGACCGAAGCATTCCAGCTCTTCGCTGGTGATGAAACCGAGTATTTTAATTTCAGCGTCACCGGGAAGGCTGATCATAACCACTTTGGCGAAGGAACTGCGCCTGCCTAAAAGAGCGTTGATGGTGTCTTTGATGAGCGTGTAAAGAGTTTTCACCAGTGGTACCCTGCCGAACAGGTAATCTATAAAGTCCAATAGGCGGCGGCTCACAAGCCAGCTGCCGAGAAGCCCGACCAGAATTATGATTATCAGTGTTGCCAACAGGCCAAGGCCGGGTATATTTATTCCCATGTCGATGAAATAGCGCCCTAAAATACTGTCTGTGAATTTGAATACTACAAATATAATATAGATGGTAAGTACGATGGGCAGCAGTATCAGTATGCCCTGAAAGAAGAATTTAGCGATTTTTTTCATTGTATTTTTCCACTCAAAATTTTTATTAATATAATTTTAATGATCTTTTATAATGAATAACAAAATACTACCAACTAAATAATATAGCTTTTCTTGCTTATTCTCAAAGCATATTTTTTTTAATATCTTGCAAAAAAGGCGGCTTATAGCCGCCTTTTTTGCGATTAGTTATTTTAGTCTCGCCGCCTGTCGCAGGGCGTCTACGCGGTCTGTTTTTTCCCAGGGGAAACCTTTTCGGCCAAAATGACCGTAGTTACAGCTTTTGCGGTAACTCCATCCTTTAGGCGTGGTAAGTCCCAAATCCTTAATCATCATCGCCGGGCGGAAATCAAATATTTTCCCCTCGGTTAGAATTTTGGCGATTTTATCTTCACTGATTTTACCAGTACCGAAAGTACTCACGTTGATGCTCAGCGGTTTGGCCACGCCGATGGCGTAGGCAATCTGAATTTCGCATTTTTCGGCGAGTTTCGCGGCAACAATATTTTTAGCGGCGTAACGCGCGTAATAAGCGGCGGAACGGTCAACCTTGGAAGGATCCTTGCCGGAAAAAGCGCCGCCGCCGTGAGAACCTACTCCGCCGTAAGAATCAACGATAATCTTACGGCCGGTGACTCCGGAATCGCCGCAGGGGCCGCCAATGACAAACTTACCGGTGGGGTTGATAAAAAATTCCGTGTGGTTGGAAAGCATTCCCGTTTTACCCAAAACTTGTCGTGCTACTTCAATAAGATCCTTGCGTATTTTTTTCAGCGGAATATCGCGGGTCTGATGTGAAATAACAACGGTGGTTATTTTTACGGCTTTACCGTCTTCATGTAAAACGCTCACCTGCGCTTTTGAATCGGGGCGCAGATATTCGATTGCTCCTGCTTTACGCAGGCGTGTGAGTTCCTCCAGCAGGCTGTGCGCGAAGATAACCGGCGCCGGCATTAGCTGCGGCGTGGCGTTGGAGGCGTAACCGAACATCATGCCCTGATCGCCCGCGCCTTGGTCCTCAACTCGTTCACGGCAGACACCCTGATTAATGTCAGGCGACTGGCCGTGAATGGACGTGACATAATTGAAAGTATCCCAGCTGAATCCTTCTGTGGGATCATCATAGCCGATATCTTTCACAACTTGACGCGCGATTGTCTGCGAATTAATTTTATTCCAGTTTTTGCAAGTTATTTCTCCGAGATTGACGACAAGATTCGGCCCCACGGCGGTCTCGCAACCCACGTGGGCGTATTTATCCTGCTCCAGGCAAGCGTCCAGGATAGCGTCGGAGATCTGGTCGCATACTTTGTCGGGATGGCCTTCGGAAACAGATTCTGAAGTGTAAATGTGTCTTGTTGATAATTTACTCATATAAATTTCCTTCCTTATTCCTTTTTAATTTATTGTGCTTCTATTGAGCCGCTTATTAAACAAAAAGCCCGCGCCAGGAAGGCAACGGGCTCATTTTTATGTTTTACACCGGCCTTTAGCACATTTATATAGCGGAGCAAGTAACCCTACTAACTGACCGCTTTGAAGCTACATTAACAAATAATGAGAAAAAGTCAAGACGCTTTGTTTAAAGCTTATTTTTCTTCCCGATTATCATCAAACATTCCATGCGTTTGCAGTAATAGCCAATATGCTTGATTACAAGAGGAATATGCGTTTGTTTATTTCATCGTTGATGCTTTTTGCCAGCGCAAGGGAGTATTTGTTACAGTTATGCCTTATCTCGAAAGCTCCAAGCATTTTCTAAACCATTTTTATTTCCTATTAACAGACGTATGTAATCGAGCTCCAGCTGGATCATTTCCTCATCTTTTTGCCGCAGCCATTCAGCAAGCCAGGCAAAGCGCAGCGCCACAATAAATTCCACCAGATATTGCCAGCTTGTTTTGGAGATTATGTTCGCTTCCTTCATATCGGAGATAAAACTTTTCACCAGATCTCCGGTAAGAGCTTGCGGATCTTCCACGCCGACACAGCCGATTAAAAGAGCAACGTCATAAAGTTCGCTTTTCCAGCCGCAAAATTCCCAGTCGATGACGCATTTGATGCCATTGTCCGACCAGATGATGTTGAGCGGATGATAATCACCGTGGCAAAAAGCTACGGGTAGTTTTTCGTAAGAGGGTAGAAAATCTTTTTCGAGAAAAACGGCAACGGCCTGTATTTCCGCGAGGATGTCTTTGTTGTAAAGATTGATTTCATGGATTAATTTGTAGATGTAATCCTTCAGTGAAAAAACGTTAACCGCGTAACCGGATGGCAGATTTTTCGCTTTGCTGCGCAGTTCAATGAGAAATTGAGCCAGCGCCGGGCCCCGCCATTTTTCATACATGTAGTTTCTTCGGTCAAGCGCGACGCCCGGCACGAAAGGGGCGATCTGCCAAAAAATATTTTGGTAACTGACAATAAATTCACCTTGTTCATTAGCCAGGTAAGGCTGAATACGGGCGAGATTATTCCGGGATAAAATATCAAGCGTCGCGGCAATAGTTTTTTTCCGTTCAAGAAAATATTCGGGAATTTGTTCCAGGACAAAATAGTTGTCTTCATCGTTTTCTAGTACCACGCGGAAAAGAGAGCGTTCCGGACTTCCCTGAATAGGAATTTCTTTATGTAGTTTTTTGAGATTAATCTGCCAGAGATTGGCGACAGCTCTCAAAGTTTCCTGCGAGGGACGTTTTTTATTAGGCGGCCTGTTCATATTTTTCTAAACATCTCTTTTTCCATCGGTTTAGCGGATTCATCAGCGGCGGCATAACGCTTGGCGCCGCTTCGTCCACCATGAGTTGTGGCAAAGCTCGCCACGCAGCCCTTATCCGCTTATCATTTGCCTGCATAAGAAAATAATAAGAAATGTTCACAAAGATGTCACGAGGGAACATGCCGGTGATTTTTTCAAAACCATATTTTTTAAATCCCTCGCGGATAATCGTTGAACAGCTATTGGTTAATATTTTAAAATCGCTGTATTCTTCGGGCCTTTTGGGGTCAGGCGGCGTCGATCTTATTGTTTTTAATTGTTCATAAAATATTTCCGAAAGTTTTTTTACATCAAGGCCTGTTATTTTCAGAATATGAATTGTCCGCATGAAAAGCCGGCCGAATTTATCATAGTAGGGTTTTAGCGGATTATCGACATTATAAGTGCGAGTAACGGGATGCGGCGCGAATTCGCCCAATGCCGGGCGGAAAAAATAATCCTCATGTTTCATAATTTCGTTTTCGTTGAGGAGATGCGAAAAATTAAATATTTCGCCGTCAACATTAATGGCCAGATGTCCCAAAAAAGACGTGCGGTATTTGGCCAACCTCTCGTTAAAGTATAGTTCAACAAAGGGCTCTTCCTGAGCTGGTTTATCCGGCCACATGATGATGATTTCCTTGTTTGTTTCATAATCGCACTGTGTGAGCCGGCGGGCACAGACTTTACGGCCACTGAAATGTTTCAGATAGCCACTCCAAATATTTTCGCCCTCGAGATACTTTGCGCCACCCTCTGCTAGAAGATAAGTTTTTTCTTTCTTCGTGGTTAATATCCCTTTGTATATATTTTCTTTCATAAATAACCAATTTTCAAAATGTAATGTTTAGTTAACGCGTTTAATGTGCAATTAAATAAAGAATTTTTAGGCGTTGATTGTCAAGAATAAAGATAACCCCCGGTTTGGCAAAAATCGGGGGTTCAAAGTTATCAGGGGCAAAATGTGATATGATATCAGCCTCGCCGGATTTTGGCTACATTGGCGTCGATTCTCTGATAGAAGAAATGGGCGAACTGTTTATCGCCGAGCAGTTCAATTTTTATGATAACTTTAGTAACTCTTTTTTCAAAGGGCAAAATTTCAATCTGCAAAGGCTCTTTACACTTTACTTCCAGAGAATGTCCTTTTTTAACTTTGGATTTTTTACGGATAACTTTTAAATTCAACTGTTTAGAAGACAACATTATCGCACGATGTATAGTGTTTATATCCGCGGCATAATATTTAACAGACTGGTGTTCTTTCCAGCCTGCATAACCGTCATAGACCGTGCCTACAACCGGCACAATCGGCACGAGAGCGGCACAACCAGAAATAATATTTAAGGTGAAAAACAAGCAAGCGCCCCAGATTATTTTTTTCAATTTTTTATTCCTCGATTTGTAGGTCGGTTTTATTGAACTACCGGCTAGGCTGGATCAAGCAGATGGCGATATGGAAAATGGCGTAGGCGCCATCAAAATTCAGCTTGCCGGCAGCCATATTAATACCTGTTAAAAACCATGCAATGTTTGCTCCATTATAGAATGTCCTTACTAATAAAAAATGTAAGCGGTGGCTAAAAACGATCCAGCCGATTTTCGGTTGGTATAATACACAAATGAAATCTGTCACATGACTTAGTTACAGTGCTGGAAACTGAATCGTGTAAGCTCTTAATTCGAAAGTTGTAAATTTGTCCTGGCTACAGGTGAAGTTGCCGGACTGCTGGTTTTTTAGGGGATATTTACTGATCGAAGGTGATTTTCACTAATATAATCTCTCAAATTCCTCCGCCATGGCCACCGGCACCGATGCCCACACCAGCGCCTGTGGTGCCTCTCACGGCTGGTTCGGGAATGACAATCTGCACTTTATAGTGGCAATTTTCGTCTTTTAGATTTTCCCAGAAGTTCACCCGGTAATCGTGCGCGATGGCGGCATAGCCGAAAATTTCCTCGCTGGATTTAATGACATATTTGCTGAAACTTGTGTAAGTTTGCTTTTCTACCGGATCCAGCTCGTCAAGGCTCTTTATAATTATCTCGCGGGGGAAGTCTGTGCAAACCTTCGCACCTTTTTTGATAAAAACAACTCCCGCCAAAGTTTTATCCGGAACGCCCTCCGGATTATACAGGCGAATAATGCGTTCGTACGGGAGGTCGGGAATTTCCTTCACCTCATGCTTTGCGATCACTGTGCCAAAGCTGGCGCAGCCGGCAAGGGCAAACAAGAGTAATCCGGCGGCCGCTGTGGTAATTGATGTATTAAATACTTTTTTCATGCTCAACCAACAACGGGCTAAAAACCGCTTATGATATAATGGTTAACAATCGATTCCACGCCGCGCTTTTCCAAACGCATTTCTCTTTGGCAAAAAATGAGTTTATTTTTTCTTTGCCAGGCTTGCGGCGAGCTGTTTATTTCTATTAAATTCCGAGGTGTTGACAACGCCTTTTTTTGCCGGGCTTTTCGTGGCCAGTTCATTCATTTGCTGGACACGTTCTTCACTGGGCGGATGTGTGCTGAAAGCGTCTGAAAGGCTGCTGCCAACAGAAGCTCCGCTGCCACTTTGTTTTTCCACCGCCAGAAGTTTTTCGTAAAATTTTCCAACTTCATTTTTATCGTATCCGGCATTGACGGCAAGGCGAAAACCGATGCGGTCCGCTTCCATTTCATCTTCACGTGAATTGACCAGAAATTTATATTTCTGCGCCAACAGGCCGCCGCCCGCTCCAACAACTCCGCCCAAAGCAGCGGCAGTCGCCAAACACGCGGTATCACCTTTGTCACAAAGCAAAGCACCCAATCCCAGGCCGACAGCTCCGCCCAATATCGCGCCGCCACCCGCGTATAGCCAGGTTTTCTTATTTTCCTGTTCCATGACATACATTCTTTCCGCGGCGTGACGCGCAACAACATGTCCTATTTCATGCGCGACAACTCCGGCCAGTTCCGCCTCTGTTGTAGCCATGGCAATAAGAGGCATGGTTACAAAAATTTTACCCGCAGGCATAGCAAAAGCGTTTACCTGCGGCACGTCAACAACCGTGAATTCATAATGATAGGGATTGCCTTCGAGATTATTCGCCCGGACGATTTTCATGCCGAGCTTAGAAATATATTTCTGAAGTTCTTTATTGTTTGCCGGAGGATAATCCTTAAGCATTTGCGGTATGGCTTCTTTGGTCAAACGTTCTTCGTCCTGAACGGTCAGATTGGTTACCTGGCCGACATTGGAGCCTTC
>JAFGKC010000093.1 GCA_016928765.1 Syntrophaceae bacterium | reverse complement strand
TTTAATTACAGCGCGTGCCTCGTTCTTTACGCCGCCGAAGTTGCCAACCAGTATGGAACCGAGAAAATGGGAACGGTATATTCAACGCTTTTCTTAAGTAACGGTATTGCCGGTTTTGTTTCGCCGACATTAGCCGGAAAAATATTTGACACCACCGGTTCTTACGCTCCGGCTTTTCTAATTTTCGGCTTTCTTTGTCTGATTTCGGTATTTCTTTTTTATTTTATTTATAAACCGGGAAAGATAAGTAAAGCCGACGCGGGTTTGTATCCGCCGCGCCTATAGAAATGCTTTTGTAAAAACCATCAATAGTGGCGCGCCTGGGCTTTGCCCTTAAATATTCTGTAAACAAAAAAGGTATACGCGATAACAATCGGCATGCCGATCAGCGCGATAACACTCATCACCTGCAGGGTATACAAAGTTGTTGAGCCATTATAAATGGTAATGCCGAGGTGAGTGGCGTCAACCGATTTTATAAGATTGGGGAAGTGCGCGGCCGTTGCCGCGATCCATAATCCCAAAAAAAACAAAGAGGATTTCCAAAACAAAGCCTGGTCATTTTCGTTTCTTAAAGAAAAAAGTATTTCCGCCAGACCAAGCATGGAAAGAAGTATTGCCACGTAAAACAGCGCGTTGGATAAAAGCGACGGGAAAATAAACGCCATAACAACAAAATAGACAGTTGCTGTCGCCATATTCACCCACAATATAATGCCGAGTGCCCTCCGGCAGCGAAGCTGTAAATCATCTTCCGTTTTCAAAACAGCGTAAGAAGCTCCCTGCATAAGAATGGCGGCTAAAGCAACAACGCCAAACAAAAGAGGAACAGGACGAAGCAGCGTGAGAATACCTCCCGTGAACTCCATCTTATAATCAAGCGGCACGCCATATATCACATTACCCAAGGCGACGCCGAAAAGCAGCGTGGCCAAGCCGCTTCCCGCAAAAAGGGCTTTTTCCCAAAGCCAGGCTCTGCCCTCATCATGAGCGCGAAACTCCATCGAAACCGCCCGGAAAATCAGCGCGAATAAAACAAGAAGTATTGCCGGATAAAACCCGGATAAAGCCGTCGCATAAGCGTGCGGGAAGGCGGCAAAAAGAGCGCCCGCTCCGGTAACCAGCCACACTTCGTTGCCGTCCCAAACCGGCCCTATGGAATTAATCAGAATATCTTTTTCTTCTTTGCTTTTCCCAACAAACGGCAGGAGAATCCCTATTCCCAAATCAAAACCGTCTAGAAGAGCGTAACCTAGAAAAAGAAACGCGATAAGAAAAAACCACAATAATTGAAAATTTTGAATATTTTCCACTTTACTTTTCCTTGTTCAAATTCCCCGGCGGTTCATAAATTATTCTTCCGGGCCGTTTTTCACGATTTTGAAAAACAAATACACAAACATCGCAAACAGCAGGCTGTATATTAAGAAGAACATAATTAAACTGAAAACAAGCTGATTCGCGGAAACGACAACCGACGCTCCATCAGCGGTTTTCATCAATTTATAAATTATCCACGGCTGCCTGCCCACCTCGGCGGCAATCCATCCGGTTTCATGAGCGATATGGGGCAGGGGAATTAAAAAAGGCAGGACATAAAGATATTTATTCGCTTCAAATAACTTATCTTTTATCAGCAAAAACAACCCCAGAAGCCCCATGAAAATCGCGAGCATTCCCACACCCACCATCACATGATAGGACTGAAAAACAAGATTCACCTGCGGCCAGTTATCCTTCGGGAATTCCCTCAGCCCTTTTATCTCGGAATTTAAATTAAAATTATACAAAAAGCTGAGCATGCGCGGGATATAAATTCCGTATGTCTTTTCGTTTTGCTCATCCACATATCCCGCGAGGTAAAGCGGCGCTCCTTTTGTTGTTTTAAAAAGCCCCTCCATCGCCGCGGCTTTTTCCGGCTGTGTTTCGATTACCTGTATCGCGTGCAGATGGCCTAAAGAAAGCTGGACAAGCGGCGTTACGGCAAAAAGAATAATGCCTATTTTCAGCATCATTTTCGCGGTTTCACCGTGCAGCCCTTTTCGGACATAATATCCGGCAATGCCCGCGATCATAATCGCGCAGGTCATCCAGGAAGCCATAACCGTATGAAAAAATCTTATTACCGTTGACGGATTCAGCAGAGCCTGGCTGAAATTGGATAAAACAATTTTCCCTGATGCGGTAATCTCATAGCCCGCGGGCGTCTGCATCCAGGAATTCGCCGCCAGTATCCAGAAGGCGGAAAGATGCCCGCCCGCAAAAACCAGCAGGGCGGAAAGCCAGTAAACCATAGGAGACACTTTATTTCTGCCAAAAATCAAAACACCGATAAAAACAGCTTCCAGAAAAAACGCGATTACAGCTTCCGCGGCGAGCATCGGCCCAAAGATATCCCCCACGACGCGGGAATAACCGGACCAGTTCATACCAAAGGAAAATTCCATGGTAATTCCCGTGGCGGTCCCAACAACAAATATCAACCCTAAAAGTCTGGCTAAAAAATCGGTGATTTTTCTGTAAGCTTCTTCTTTTTTAACAAGATACATTGTTTCGGAAAACAAAATGACCAGAGAGGTTCCCAAAGTCATCATGGGAAAAAGAAAATGGAAACCCACGGTAAAAGCAAATTGAAGACGTGCAAGAATCAGAGCATCCATCGCGTTCCTCAAATTTTAGTTGTGTGAGAATATCCAATCGCCGGCAATATTTCAACCAGATAATTCGTTTCCTGATTCCGTTGATTTCCCCGGATTTTTAAGCTATAAATGCGATATAAAACTGTTACTAAAAGAGGAGGATGAAAAAATGAAAAAAAGCAAAACTATATATCCGTTGATATTAGCCACATTGTTGTTTTTTATGATGATTTTGCAGATAGATTTACGTGAAGCTTACGCCCACCCGCCCCAGGATGTCCAGATTGCTTATGATATTAACGCGCAGACGCTTACCGTGACCATCACTCACAAATCAGGTTTTGGTTTCCACTATATTAATTCGGTAATCGTGAAGAAAAACGGCGTCGTGGTCAGTACAAACAAGTACGACAAACAGCCCGATCCGGCCACTTTTTCATACACCTATCAGGTGGCTGCCGGCAAAGGTGACACTATTGAAGCGACAGTCATCTGCAATCTCTCGGGGACCAAAACAGTGACACTGGAAGTAAAGTAAACCTAATTTTATCTTTGCGATAAAGAGTCATTGCCCCCGCGTCTGACGCGGGGGCAAAATTATTTTAATCAAACATAATCAGCTCTCCGATCGGACAAAAAAAATCATGCGGCATACTGATCTTGATATATTAATTTCCGGCGGCACGCTGCTCGCGATGTCCGAGCAAATGAACATCATCGAAAATTGCCTGATCGGCATAAAAGATGGCGTCATAGTTTCCATCCAAACAAAAAACGGTCAGGTCTCTTCAGGTAATTCCCCCAAAGAAATAATCGACGCTTCCGGCTGTGTGATTATGCCCGGCCTGATAAATACGCACACGCATTTACCGATGGTTGCTTTTCGCGGTAAGGCTGATGATCTGCCGCTTATGGAGTGGCTTCACAACCACATTTTTCCGTTGGAGGCGCGCTTTGTTAATAAAACTATGGTTTATGAAAGCGCGATGATGGCCATGGCGGAAATGATGCTTTCCGGTACCACAACTTTTTGCGACGCGTATTTTTTCGAAGCAAGCATTGCCGAAGCCGCGCAGGCTTGTGGTATGCGCGCTGTCGCCGCGCAGGGCTTCGCAGATTTCGCGACGCCAGATAACCCCAAATATGAAAAAATGATGGCGGCGGCGGATCGCTTTGTCAATTGCTGGAAATCTTACGCGCCGATGATTACACCGGCCTTTTTCTGTCATTCACCTTACACCTGTTCGTCCTCCACGCTCGTTAATGTAAAAAAAGCCGCACGCGAAGCCGGCATCCTTTATTTAACGCACTTACTGGAACAGCGAGATGAAATCGAAATAATAGAAAAGCGCTATGGGAAACAGCCCGTCCGGCATTTATATGATCTTGGCGTGCTTGACGAAAATACCGTTGCCGTTCACTGCAACTGGTTAACCAAAGAAGATATGAAAATCCTGGCCGATACGGGTGTCGGTGTCTCGCACAATCCGGAAAGCTCGATGAAGCTGGCCGCCGGAGTCGCGCCGGTTGCGGAAATGTTAGAGCGCAAAATAAACGTGGGATTAGGCACAGACGGTGCCGCCAGCAATAATGATCTGGATATGTTCCGGGAAATGGACAGCGCGGCAAAAATTCATAAAGTAATGTCTTTGAATCCGACAGTAATGAGCGCGCCGGAAGTGCTGCAAATGGCGACCTCAGGTGGCGCGAAACTTTTAAAGCTGGATCACCTGATTGGCTCAATTGAAGTCGGCAAGCGAGCGGACATTATTTTAATCGACATGAATCAGCCTCATCTTTCGCCTGTCTACAATTATTACTCGCACCTGGTATATGCCGCGCGCGGCGCTGATGTGAAAACCAGCATTATCGACGGCAAAATTGTCATGAAAGATAGAAAGCTGCTCACCATCGATTTGCCAAAAACCATGGACGCGGTAAACCAAATAGCCAAGCAGATTGCTGCCCAATAATATTTAACGGATATCAAAATCTTAATTATTTTTTCTGTTCGAATAATTTAGAGTATTGCCCGTAACCTTCTTTTTCCAGATCTTCACTGGCGATGAAGCGCAAAGCCGCGGAATTCATGCAATAGCGAAGTCCGGTTGGCTTGGGTCCATCCGGAAAAACATGCCCTAAGTGAGAATCGGCTTGCCTGCTTCGTACTTCGGTTCCTGTTATCGCATTAAAGCTCTCTTTCTTCTCCACAATATTTGCGGGCTCCAGCGGCTTGGTGAAACTGGGCCACCCGGTACCGGAGTCATACTTGTCCAGCGAGCTGAACAGCGGCTCACCGGATACAATATCCACGTAAATTCCTTCACGCTTGTTGTCCGCGTATTTGTTGATAAAAGGCGGCTCGGTACCGTTTTTTTGCGTAACCTCATATTGCAGGGGCGATAGTCTTTTCTTTAAAGCCTCCTCATCTTTTGGAGAATTTTTATTCTGCCGGCGCGGCAGCGGGCAGACATTATCTCCCCAAGTCTGGCGCAAGAAACCTTCGCGGCCGGAACCAATACGATAAGCGCCATAATGCATCGGGTTTTTCTCGGCGTACGCCTGATGATAATCCTCCGCGGGAAAGAATCTTGTATGTTTTATAACCTTCACCGCTACAGGACGTGAAAATTTTTTTGATTGAGCGAGCGCCTGTAAAGATTTATCAGCGATACTTTTTTCTTCTTCTGTCTGATAAAAAATCACCGGCCGATATCCAGGGCCTCGGTCGGCAAACTGCCCTCCGGCGTCCGTGGGATCAATATTGCGCAGGAAATGATCCAGAATTTGCTCATAAGTTATTTCCTGCGGATTATAAAATACTTGCACCGCTTCTATGTATCCCTTACCCGCGTAATTTTTATATGTAGGGTTATCTTCTGTGCCGCCCGCGTAGCCAGAAATGACTTCATTTACCCCAGTCAATTTTTTAAAATCCGCTTCCACGCACCAAAAGCACCCACCGGCCAGAACTGCCTCGGAATATTTATTAGTATTATTTTTCTCCATATTTTTTTGAACCTCCACCTGGCGTAAATTTGTAATTTCGCACGAAACCAATAAACTTAATATAATCAGATAAAGAGGTATCTTTTTCATAAATGTTTTCCTGTAAAATACTTATATTTTAATTTTAATGATGTTTAGAGCTTTGTCAAATAATGCACAAAAATCCCTGACAGCACTGCTGCAGGGATTTTCTGATTTTAATGGAAAAATAGTTTACGGGCAGGGCAGAGAAAACTAGCTGTTTTTTCTATCTTTCACGGGAATATAGTGCCGGCGCGGTGCCACGCTTTTATACGCCGGACGAATTATTTTACCGCTGTTAGCTAATTCCTCGATGCGGTGCGCGCTCCAGCCGGCAATTCTGGACATGGCAAATAGCGGAGTGTATAATTCGGGCGGAATATCCAACAGGCGGTAGAGAATCCCTGAATAAAAGTCGACATTGGCGCTGACACCTTTATATATTTTTCTTTCATGGCCAATGATTTCCGGAGCAATTTTTTCGACTTTTTCGTAGAGGCGCATTTCATCGGTAAGACCCTTTTCCTGCGCTAACTTAGCAACATATTCCCGCAATATCAGCGCCCGCGGATCTGAAACAGAATATACCGCGTGTCCCACACCGTAAATCAGACCGGCGCGGTCGAAGGCTTCTTTATTGAGAAGCTTAATAAGATAATTTTCAATTTGGCGATCATCATCCCAGTTGGACACATTTTTCTTCAAATCTTCGAACATCTGAACAACTTTTATATTCGCGCCGCCGTGACGGGGTCCTTTTAACGAACCCATGGCCGCGGCAATCGCCGAATAAGTGTCCGTCCCGCTGGAAGTAACCACGTGAACCGTAAAAGATGAGTTGTTACCACCACCGTGCTCAGCGTGCAAAACCAGCGCCAGATCAAGCAATTGTTCTTCCAGCCGCGTATACTTGCTGTCGTGCCTGAGCATATGTAAAAAATTTCCCGCTGTTGATAACTGTGGTTGGGGCTTATGGATACACAAGCTTTTATTGCCAAAACGATAGTTATGCGCTTGGTAGCAATAAACTACCAGCAAAGGAAAAACAGCGATTAGCCCAATGCACTGCCTGAGCACATTGGGAATACTGATATCCTCA
>JAFGKC010000092.1 GCA_016928765.1 Syntrophaceae bacterium | reverse complement strand
TCATAATTACAAATTCGTCATTCCGTACAAGCGAAGCGCGATACGGAATCCAGTATTATCAGTAAGTTCTGGATACCGGCTTTCGCCAGTATGACAGTATTATGGTTCTTCATGCTGTTACGGACAGCTTCGAATGTCGGAATCCAGGGAATACACATTAGTAGTTTTTAAATATTTATTGCTGGCACAATTAATTTTACTGGAGGTTTAACATTGCAGACAGCCGATCGTTTAAAAAAAATACCGCCCTATCTTTTTATGGAACTCAGGAAAAAAATCAACAAAGCCAAGGCCGAAGGCGTGGATGTAATTTCACTGGCTATCGGTGACCCGGTGGAAGCAACGCCGGATTCGGTTATCGATGAACTGTGTAAAACCGCCCGTGAACCGATAAATCATCGTTATCCTATCGACGAAGAAAAAGGCATGATGGCTTTCCGCAAAGAAATCGCGCGCTGGTATGTGGAACGCTACAATGTAAAACTTAATCCGGAAACGGAAATTCGGGGGCTGATTGGTTCCAAGGAAGGCTGCCATCATTTTGTTCTGGCGCGTGTCAATCCCGGCGATATCGTGCTGATGACTGATCCCGGTTATCCCGCTTACCGCTCCAGCATTTTGATGGGTGAAGGTGTTCCGCACAACGTGCCTATTTTGGCGAAAAATAATTATCTCCCGGTGCTTGAAGACATTCCCACAAAAATCGCTAAAAAAGCCACGGCGATTTTTCTTAATTACCCGAATAATCCCACAGGCGCGTGCGCCACACTGGATTTTTTACAAAAGCTTGTGGCTTTCGCGCGTGAATTCGATATCGCGGTCTGCTACGATAATCCTTACGGCGAACTTGTTTTTGACGGCCAGAAAAAAATCAGTTTTCTTCAGGCCAAAGGCGCCAAAGACGTGGGCATTGAACTAAATTCTCTTTCCAAGCCTTTTAACATGTGCGGCTGGCGTTTGGGAATGGCCTGCGGAAATCCCGATTTAATCGCGGGCATCAGTAAGGTCAAAGAAAATACCGATTCAGGTGTTTTCAACGCCATACAATACGCGGGTATCGCGGCGCTGAAAAACGAGTCTGGTTTTGCGGATAAGATGTTAGGCATATATGCGCGCCGCCGCGAGCTTGTTTTAAAAACACTGAAAAAAATCGGCATCGAATTTAATCCGCCGCGCGGCACTTTTTATCTTTGGGTTCCTGTGCCCAAAGGCATGACTTCGCTGGAATTCACTAATCGCCTCTTTGACAAAACGGCTGTAGTCGTTGCCGCCGGCACTGCCTACGGACAGTACGGTGAAGGATTTGTGCGTTTCTCTCTGACCGTACCGGATGACCGGTTGGAAGAAGCAATGAGCCGCATCGAAAAAGAATTCAAGTCATAACGCCGGAAAAGGTCTGTATGCTTCGTTGCGCTTCACCCTCAGTCGTTGCGGCGTATCCGCAAATACGTCTCACTCCATCGGGTTCGCGCGCCTTGCCTCCAGAGCCTTTTGCGACGTTAAGATAAAAGGAAGATAACCAATTATGGAAATGGGAATTCTGGGCCTTCCCCAAAGCGGGAAGAGCACCTTGTTTGAAATAATGACCGCAACGAAAGGCAGTCAGCACAATGAAGCTGTGCTACGCGGGCAGGCTTCCGTGCCGGATGAGCGTTTTGATAAGCTTGTCGAAATCTACAAACCGGCAAAGGTAACTCCGGCCAAGATTCCCTTTGTCGATGTTCATGTAATGGGAGAAAAACCGTGGGAATCCATCCGCCAGCATCTAAGCGGTGCTGATGGCATTCTGCATGTTGTGGACGGTTTTTCCCTGCCGGATGTTTCTCTGGCGCTCGACGCCTACCGCAAACTTGAAGATGAATTAATCCTTTCCGATTTAATCATTATCGAAAAAAAAATGGAGCGTACGGCAAAATTGCCAAAAAAAGCGATTCCCGCGCAGGATGTAGCGCAAAACGAACTTCTGCCGCGCTTAAAGGATTGTCTGGAAGCGGGCAAACCGTTACGCACATTAGGACTGACGCAAACGGAAGAATTATTATTGCGCAGTTTTTCATTCTGGACAATCAAGCCGGAATTGGTAGTGGTCAACGTGGCTGAGGACAATCTTTCCTTTGCCGAAGATTTTGCTAAAGAGGCAAAATTAGATGAGCCGGTTGTGGGCATCTGCTGTAAAATCGAAGCGGAGCTAACCGGGCTTGATGCCGCTGAACAAAAAGAATTTCTTGCATCTATGGGAATTGCCGAGCCCGCGTTTGGCCGTATTATCCGCGCCGCTTTTTCGCTTTTGGGGCGAGTTTCTTTTTTCACTGTTGGTGAAGATGAAGTAAAAGCGTGGGTAATTCCGGTAAACACCAAGGCGCCCAAAGCCGCCGGCACCATTCACAATGATTTTGAGCGCGGTTTTATCAAAGCGGAAGTCATGTCCTACGATGATTTTGTTGCTCATAATTGCTCCGCCGCGCAGGTAAAATCCGCCGGACGCCTGCGCCTGGAAGGTAAAGATTACATCGTCCAGGACGGCGATATCATTAATTTCCGTTTTAATGTTTGAAAAATTGAGATGTCAAAAAATGATCAGCCGTAGACAATTATCCTGAAAGGATCGCTTATTTTCATGAGTAAAAAAATTATTTATCCCATCCTCAAGCGTTTTTTATATCCTCAGCATTTATACCGGGTGATAAAACTGCAATGGGCGAAAAAAAAGAAGATACGCGCGTTTGATGACGCTCAGTTGAAATTATATTCCAAGTTGCTGCCCGGAGATTTCCTGCATTACGGTTATTTTGAAGATGCTAATAAAAAGCCGGAAGATATGTCGCTAAACGATATTTATCAGGCGCAGGAAAATTATGGCTGGCAGATTGTGAATCTTATCACAGAAACCACTCAACCGGCGCTGGATATAGGCTGTGGCATGGGAGGCCTGATTGCTCTAATGACGCAAAAAGGTATTAAAGCAGTCGCCCTTACTCCGGATAAAAACCAGGCTAAACATATCAGAGAAAAATACGCGGAGACAATGCTGCTGGAGTGCCGTTTTGAAGATATCAAGGCGGATAATTATAATAACTATTTCGGCACAGTCATTACATCAGAATCATTACAGTATCTGAAACTCGATCAGGCATTGCCTATTATTGATAAAATACTACAGAGCGGCGGAAAATGGATTGTGTGCGATTACTTCAAGATTAAAGAAAAAGAGGGTAAGGGCGGTCACAACTGGGAGCTGTTTACTAAAAAATTGGTGGAAAAAGGTTTTAGAATAACTTATCAAAGAGATATTACCCCCAACGTTTTACCTACAATTCGCTATGTTGATATGCTGGTTACAAAAATAGGATTCCCGATAAAGGATTTTATTATCGAAAAATTGCAGGTAAAGGCGCCGGGAATACACTACGCGCTGGAAGGCGCCCTGCCCGAAATAGAAGCTAAAATCAAAAAGAATACCGATAAAACAGATCCGGTGATATTTGCCGCGAACAAGCGATATATGCTGTTGGTCATCGAAAGAAAATGAACATGACAAATTTTGACGGCCCTGCTGCTCAAAGCACTTTTTTATAATCTGGAGGGAATTGCCGAATTCTACCCTGCAATGAATTTATCGCTCACGGATCATCCGCCACCTAGGTAAAAGCCGCCGGGCTTTTGCCTCTGGAAGGTAAAGATTATGTCGTTCAAGACGGCGATATCATCAATTTCCGCTTTAATGTCTGATAAGCTCTTATTAATACTCAGATAATTATACCTTATTTAATCAGCATTTTCTTCAACGTGTAACATCTTAATAATAAATGTAAAAATACTACAAACTGAGGTCTGCCACACCTGCCACGGCCACAATAGCGAGGCATGCCACACTTTTACCGATGACGGCTTCATTCTGCATCCTTTATCTCTCTAATATCATTAGAAATAATATTTTTTCAAACTATGAAAAATTGGCATGGCTTATGTAAGGTGTAACCTACTTAATATAGATTCATACGCTTATTTCTTTTTGGGAAGTAACCGGTGAATCTTATTGAAGTTGCGGCAAGAGGCGAGAAGCAGTTTTTTAAAATTTAATTTTTTAAGGAGGGAAGGTTTTATGAGAAGAGTTGTAAAAACTTTATTGGCATTGGTATTTACTATGCTGATGACTATCAGTCTGGCCCATGCAGTGCAGATCGGACCCAATCCGACATCCACACTGCTCAACGGTAACGGGCCTTTCTCGATATCATCCAGCAGCGTTTCCAGTTGGGTA
>JAFGKC010000091.1 GCA_016928765.1 Syntrophaceae bacterium | reverse complement strand
TATTTCCCTTTTTGCTTATTATTTTTGGGATTTGTGATTTATGTTACTAAAAATATTTCGGTTTTATTAACTTCATTGCTAGTCGTCCTTGGATTATTAGAAATATACGTTGCCTTTTTAAAAGAAAGAAAGCATCCGGCAATTATAAAATTCCAATCTGGATATAAGCCGTTTAAAACAATTTATCACTTTGTTGTTTTGATAATAATTTATTGCGTTGGCTCAATTATCATTTTTAATCTTAATTAAAAAGTGCAGAGGATATTAGAGATCAAATTTTTAATCATGTCATGATTGGTTAGGCCGTTTTAAGCGATGTTTATAGGGAAAAATAAAGAGAAGATTGATGAGATACGCTCGGCGCCGGAGGTGTTGCGGATAGATGCCCGATACGCCAGAGGAGAAGGGGCGCTTAAACTCTTCCTGCTTTTGTTTATCGCGCTTTTGTTTGTTTATCATGAGGATTTATTCGGCATGCTCAAAGAGAAAACAACACAGCAGCAAATTGTTCTGGGTGGAATGATTTTATTTTTTTTGGCGGCGCTGGTTTTTACGCTTTATATGATGAAACGCGGGAAGAGCAAAGCGCTTGTGGTGACGGAGAATGGCCTGTTTGTAGAGCCGTCATTTGCCCAGCTATGGCAGGACATTGAAGAGTATAAATGGCATGTTTCTCCAAATTTGAATAATTTTTTATTTTCCGGTCAAAAGAACGGCGCGTCACTGCTTTTGGTGAATAATAAAGGAGCCTGGCCCAAAATTTATGATCTGGCGCCACAAGGGATTTTCTTTACGCCGCAGCAGATTCAGCAGGTTGATGATTTATTAAAACGCCAGGGGATTAATAGAGGGGAAGGATAAATATTTTAGCATTATATGATTGCCATAATTAATTATAACGCCGGAAACATTACTAGTGTCGCGCGGGCGCTGGAAAATATCGGCCAGAAGTATGTCATCACGGATGACGAAAAGAAGCTCGCGTCGGCGACGCACGTTATTTTTCCCGGTGTTGGCGCGGCGGGAGAGGCCATGGCGTATCTGCGCGAAAAAAAACTGGATAGCGCGCTTAAGAATCTTTTCGCTTCCGGCAAACCAGTTATGGGAATCTGCCTGGGCACGCAGATTATTTTAGAGCACAGCGAGGAGAATGACTCGGCATGCATTGGTTTGATTGCCGGCTCGACCAGAAGATTTCCTGAAAAACTGAGCTTCGGCGGGCAAGCTTTGAAAATTCCGCACATGGGATGGAACAGCGTTACTTTCAGGCGCGAGCATCCTGTTTTTGCAAAAATTGCCAAGGAGGCGGAATTTTATTTTGTGCATTCCTATTATCCCGCTCCTGCCGATGAAGCGGTTGTTTTAGGAACAACGGATTACGGCATAAAATTTTGTTCCGTTCTGACAAAAGACAATCTGGTGGCTATGCAGTTTCATCCGGAAAAAAGCGGCCGGCCGGGTCTTCAGATTCTGAAAAATTTCTGCGCGTGGAGGGGAAAATGATATCGAAAAGAATAATCCCCTGCCTGGACGTGCGCGCGGGAAAACTGACAAAAGGAATAAAATTTAAAGGCAACGTGGACATCGGCGATCCGGTGGAGGCGGCGCGCCAGTATTACGAACAGGGCGCGGACGAAATTGTTTTTTACGATATTACGGCGTCGTCCGACAAACGCGATATCATGATTGATGTGGTGCGGCGCGTGGCGGAAACAATTTTCATTCCTTTTTCCGTGGGAGGAGGTGTGCGCAATCTGGAAGACATGCGCAAAGTGATCGGGGCCGGAGCCGAAAAGGTAAGCGTCAATTCCGCCGCGGTGGAAAATCCGCGAATCATCACGCAGGGAGCGAAAGCTTTCGGCAGCCAGTGTATCGTATTAGGAATGGATGTTAAAAAAGTGGAGAAAAGCGAAAAAACTCCTTCCGGTTATGAAATTGTTGTGGAAGGAGGGCGCATTTATACCGGCATTGACGCGCTGTGGTGGGCTAAAGAAGCCCAAAATCTGGGCGCGGGGGAAATCTGCCTTAATTCCATTGACGCGGACGGAACACAGGACGGTTACGAAATTAAATTGACCAGACTTATTTCGGAAAACGTGAAAATTCCGGTGATTGCCTCCGGCGGCGCGGGCAAGCCCGAGCATTTGGCGGAAGTCCTTACCGCGGGCAAGGCCGACGCGGCGCTTATTGCCTCGATGGTGCATTATAAAACTTATATCATCGCGGGAATTAAGCAGTTTTTGACCGAGCGGGAAATCAAAGTCAGAAATATCTGGTAATTTCGCGGTAAATGTCCTTGACGAAAGACGGCTAGTTTTCTAGATTATTCGGTGCGAAACATTTTCCTATACAAAATGGGCATTAAGTATTAATATTTACAAGGATTAGTTAGGAGGCGATTTAAGTGGATACAAAAAGACATGAATTAAATATCCAGCTGGCGCAAATGCTTAAAGGTGGCGTCATCATGGATGTAACCAATGTGGAACAGGCAAAAATTGCCGAGGAAGCGGGCGCGGTGGCGGTAATGGCGCTCGAGCGCGTGCCTGCTGATATTCGCAAGGATGGCGGAGTTGCGCGGATGTCCGATCCGGCGATGATTGCCGATATCAAAAAAGCCGTGTCTATTCCGGTGATGGCCAAGGCGCGCATCGGCCATTTTGTTGAGGCGCAAATACTCGAAGCCCTTAAAATTGATTATATCGATGAAAGCGAAGTTCTTACTCCGGCGGATGAAGAATGCCATATTGATAAAACAAAGTTCAAAATTCCTTTTGTGTGTGGCGCGCGCAACTTAGGCGAGGCGCTCAGGCGCATTGCTGAGGGCGCGGCGATGATCCGCACCAAAGGCGAAGCGGGAACGGGAAATGTCGTGGAAGCTGTGCGTCACATGAGAACAATGAATCGCGAAATCCGTCAGCTTGTCGAAATGCCCACAGAAGAAGTAACCGGCTTTGCCAAAACAAACGGCCTGCCTTATGAGTTGGCGCTCAAAGTTAAAGAGCTCGGGCGCTTGCCGGTGGTGAATTTCGCCGCGGGCGGCATCGCCACTCCTGCGGACGCGGCGCTGATGATGCAATTGGGCTGCGACGGAATTTTTGTCGGCTCCGGTGTTTTCAAGTCATCCGATCCCGCGCTGCGCGCCAAAGCGATTGTCAAGGCTACGGCTTATTTCAACGATCCGAAAAAAGTGCTTGAGGCTTCCATGGGTCTGGGAGAAGCTATGCCCGGCCTCGAAATAGCGCAGATTCCTCCTGATCAGCTTCTCGCGGGACGCGGTTGGTAAAATTCAAAAATATGTCATTACATCTGGTAAAAGATACCTCCGCGGCAATTGGTGTTTTAGATCTGCAGGGCGGTGTTTACGAGCATCTTGATCATCTGGAACGCCTGGGCATCACGGGCAGCAGAGTTAAAGAGGAAAGTGATTTTGCCGATTTATCCGGTCTGATTATTCCCGGAGGTGAAAGCACCTGTCTGGCACGCCTTTTGGACAATTTTGGCCTGAAAGAAGTCATTAAAAACCGCTATCAGAGCGGAATGAAAATCTGGGGCACTTGCGCCGGCGCGATTTTATTGGCTAAGAAAGTTGTAAATGATGAACCATGTCTGGGTTTGATTGATATCGAAATCGAGCGCAACAGTTTTGGCTCGCAGTTAGACAGCTTTACCGCGGAGGCGATAATGCCGAAAGTCGCGGCAGAGCCTATTCCCTTAACTTTTATCCGCGCGCCCAAAATTCTGCGGGTGGGTAAAAATATTGAAATATTGCTTCAAATGGATGATTATATCGCAGCGGCGGAAAACGAGAATATTCTAGTAACTGTGTTTCATCCGGAACTGACCGGGTGTCTCGCGTTGCATCGTTACTTCGCGCAGAAATGTGGCATAAACTCCACTGGAAGTGTTTCCGGCAGCGTTGATTCGCGCTGGCAAAGCCATAGCTGGACACGCCTGGCGCGGATTGTTTAATTTTTATTTAAGCAAAAAAGGAGGGGACGATATGGAAAAGAAAGACGCGTATGTTGCGAAACTGAAAACAAAAATTGATAAATGGAGCGCGGATATCGATAAGCTGGAAGCCAAGGCAAAAAAAACCAAGGATGAATATGACGCGCAGATTAAAACATTGCGCGAAAAATATGAAGTGGCCAAAGACAAAGTGGCGGAAATCCAGGACGCCAGCGGATCGTCCTGGCAGGATCTCAAAGAAGGGGTGGAGAGCGCCTGGGCTATTTTCAAAAAATCTTTGGATAAGGCCAAAGCCCGTTTTAAAAAATAAATTTACATATCTTCTGAAAAACTGTTTTATTTGCCCGCCGGCAAAACGTATTGTCCGTGGATATTTGTATGCGTAATCTTGAAAGTGTTAAAAATAATTATTTTGCCGTCGGGCGTTATTGGGGCAGATTAAATTCATCTTTCCTGCAGAAAGGTTCTATCTGCTCGATGCACACCGGTGTGGCAATTTCCGATTTTAACTGGGCATGGAATGAAAAACCGCTCGATAACAGCGATATAAAATCCGTTGAAGACATAAAAGAATTTTACCGGCAGCAGAAACTGCGCTTCTGGTGGTGGGTTTATCCGCGCTATGATTCTTCTCAAACCAAAGAAATTCTCGAAAATGCGGGAATGCGCTTAATCACCCAAATTCCCTGCATGGCGGCTGATTTGCATGTTGAGTTCCTCGAAGAAAAAATCCTCGCACCAATAACCATTGCAGAAGTTAAGGATCAAGGCGACTTGTCTGTCTGGGCGGACATTTCTTTCCGAGGATTTCAGATGCCCGAGCGCGCTAGGGAGCAATACAACGATTTTGTTTTGTCGTTTACACGCGGCTCACAAGCGGCGCAAAAACTTCTTCTGGCCTGCTGGGACGGCAGGCCCGTGGCCACGTCCTTGCTTTTTATGAACAAAGATACAGCGGGAATTTATTACGTTGCCACATTGCCCGAATACCGCAACAGGGGGTTGGGATTTTATGTAACGCTGGCGGCGATGCGTGCCGCCAAGGATGCCGGATATGATAATATTATCCTGCAGGCGACACCGGCGGGAGCAAAAGTTTACCGGCGTATCGGTTTTCAAGAGATCTGCCAGGCTAAGATTTACAAGCTCAAATAAATAAACAGCGACTTACCGGTAAATAAGGCAGGTGGCAGTAGCGCAGGCGTAAAGATTCTCATCGGCATCTTTTAGCGTCCCTTCCGAAACGCCTATTTTTTTGGATAAATGAATAACTTTTCCTTCTGCCGTCAATTCTTTATCCAGGGGAATCGCTTTTAACATTTTGATACTTAAATCGATCGTACCGTAGCCGACTCCAGCTTCCAGCATGGTGTGCACAGCGCAGCCGGTTACAGAATCCAATACGGTCGCGGCAAAACCTCCATGCACGCCACCCAGCGGATTGATATGGCGCTTATCAGCTCGGGCAAAAAATTTGATATAGCCGCTGGATACTTCAATAATTTTCATCGGCACAATTCCGGAAATCGGCGCGGGAGGAATGCGTCCTTCCATGGCTCCTTGCATCAATTCCAAACCGCTTAATTTTTCCTGTCTCATGAATATTTCCTTTGATAATTATGACGGCATCATTAAATAATATATTTACGATACTATTTCATATGCGATTTCATCTTGATTATTTTACCAGCAATCATGAAATGCCCTTTGCCAAGATGATGAATCGTCCGCGGGCTTTTTACTTTCGGATCAATCCATGCCTTAACAACCTCAAGAATAAAAAAACAATAGTTTTTTAGCATCCTTGTGTCCACTACCCGGCATTCGAGATTAGCGTAACATTCTTCGATAAGCGGCGCTGCAACTTTTACGGCGGCCTTTGGCGTCAGGCCAAACTTTTTGAACTTGTCTGTTTTGGCGCCGGAAATATTGCCGCAATCAACTGCTTGCTGGGCAATTTTTTGTGTTGGTATGTTTATGACGCATTCTTTGGTAGCTTTTAAGAGACGATATGAATAGTTGCGGTTGCCGATAACGCAGCCCACCAGCGGCGGTTCGAATTCCATCATGGTATGCCAGGACATGGCCATGATGTTGGTTTTTTCTCTTTTTGCCGTGGTAACCAAAACTACCGGCCCCGGTTCCAAGAGAGTGTAAACTTTAGATAAAGGGAAAGATTTTTTCGCCATTTTTCGTTAAATATTTTTCATAAAATAGGAAATAAGAGAAAAGGCCAGAAGTATTCCTGATATCCATTTCAACAAACTAAGTATCGGTAAAATTTCACCGACGCGGCGATTAGGTTTTAATATTAATCTTTGAAGCGATTCAGATTTCGGAATCATAATAACTGCCGCAAATGTGAGGGCAACGGCGATTATGCTATAGATGGTATCTTTCTGCTTTTCTGCGCAAAAAAGTAAAGCGCTAAAAAGTAAAATTGCGGCGATTAAAAAGATCCAGCGCACCGCGATACCTTTTTTTAAGCGCGACGGCTTGGCAATTCCTGCAGGTATAAAACCATGCTCATTCAATAATTGAGTTAATTCGTTGGCCTCGCCCTTATAATTTAATGAAATTTTTTCCGGATAATCCGCCACATTATGCTTAATAAAGATATTGCCGCCGTAAAGTCCCTTGTTGGGCTCAAAGCCGATAATATCCGTGGGCGCGAATTTGTAAGTTCCCAGCAAAGTAACCTTGAAAACCAATTCGCTGGGAGTAACAGAAAGTTTGCTTCCCGGAAAACTTGAACGGACGCCGCCTATCCGCGCGGAAGAAATACTGATATCCATTTTTACCTCGAAATCATCTGCAATTATTTTTTGTATTTATACTATATCAGGCAAGGAACTGCAAACTTGCTATATTATTATTTTCAATTTCGGCTTTTACCCAGAACAATTAATAATTTACTTAAGTGAGCACATAGTGTATAGACATGCATATGAAAAAAATAATCATCTTGAGCATTGCGCTGATTGTTTTAGCCTCTCTTTGCTTTGCCAATGAGGCTAAACAGCTAAAACCAATGACGGTGAGAATGGGTGATAGTTTTACCATCACTCTGCGCGCCAATATGTCCACGGGTTACCAGTGGCAGGTAACAACGCTAGATGAAACGATGCTCCAGTTGGTTAATTCAGAATATATACCCTATACAACCAAGCGCCTGGGCGCGGATGGAAAGCAGCTCTGGACTTTTAAAGCGCTCAAAAAAGGAGAAACCAGCATTGCTTTTAAGTATTTCCGGCCCCACGAAAAAGACAAACCGCCGGAAAGACAACAGACAATTCCAATTCTAATCAAGTAATAATTAAGAACACATTTTGCGCAGATAATGAATGATTTTCGGAAGAAGCGGGTTACTATTCTGAGGTCAAAAATATTTTTATTGTTCGTCGATAGCCAGATTCGCCAGCTTATCAGCCTGCGCGTTGTGGCAACGGGCTACATGTGCAACTTTGACTGATTCAAAAGCCGAGAGCAGTAAGCGGATTTCATGCATCAAATCTTTTAGGTTTTCATTTTTTACTTTGTAAGCGCCGTTAATCTGGCGGGCCAAAAGTTCCGAATCCATGTAAACTTCCAGATTTTTATATCCTTTTTGCAGCGCGCCCTTTAATCCCAGAATCAGGGCTTTGTATTCAGCAATGTTATTGGTGCAATGGCCAAGATATTCTTTGTCTTCCCAAATAATATTTCCGTTTGCGTCGGTAATTACGGCGCCGGCCCCGCCGATTCCTGGGTTGCCGCGGCATGCCCCGTCACTGTAAAGTTTGTATAACCCTTTTGCCATTCTTATACAGCCGCTTTTTCTTTATTTTTATTTTGATAATAAATTATTCGATTACAGTTTGGGCAGATGAGCAAATCAGATGTTTTTTGCAGTTCGTTGTATAGCTGTGGCGGGATATTCATGTGGCATCCATTGCATACAGCTTTCCAGACCGAAACAACACCAGTTCCGCCATTCCTGTTTTTAATTTTCTCATATTTTTCCAGGAGGCTGCCGTTTATTTTTATTTTGATTTCATTTCTTTTTTGTTCCCATTTTGAAAAATCCATGTCCAGTGAATTTATATCCGCTTCCAGTATTTTCCTTTCTTCTTCATATTTCTGTTTCCGCTGAGATAAAATATCATCGTCTTTTTTTGCCAATACAAAAATATTGTCCATTTCATCCAGCAAAGAAATCACCTGTGTTTCTATTTCACTGCACAAAGCTTCGGCAACTTCAATTTCCTTAAGAATTGCCTGGTATTCTTTGTTGTTTTTAACTTCAAGAAGTCTTCCCTTGGCTTTGACAATATTCTCATTAATTTTCTTAATTTCTTTTTCTTTTTCGGTATGCGCGCATTTAAGCTCTTCATGCTTTTTCTTGTTTTGCTCCATGCTTTCTTTAAAAGTCCCGAAATCTTTATCCAGTTTATCTATTTTTTCCGGCAGTATTTTTTTGCTTGCAAGCAGAGCAACTAATTTCGAATCACATTCCTGAAGTTCAATTAATAATAATAAATCCTCGTTCAAATTATTCCCCTTTCTTTTATAGAATAAAAAAAATGCACCTTTTGTGGGTGCATTTTAAAAAATTGGCCTATTTGCCATACTGACTGTGCCGTGAATTGATGCGCTTTTTTGTTGCTTCACGGCATTAGAAGCAATGTATGGTGATTTTCTCTCTCCTTTATTCATAAGAAATATTTGCGCGGCCATTTTACACTCTTTTCAGGTATGCTTGGTGGGCCCACCTGGGATCGAACCAGGGACCTACCGGTTATGAGCCGGTGGCTCTACCAATTGAGCTATGGGCCCTTTTGCATAC
>JAFGKC010000090.1 GCA_016928765.1 Syntrophaceae bacterium | reverse complement strand
TCAACAACGTTTTGTACCTTCTTGCCGAACATCCAGACATCTAATTTTAATTTGCGCAGACTTTCTTCATATTGTTTTGCGTTCATAAGTGCCATGAGATCTCTCCTATTTTTTTAATTTGATTATTTTCCGGCGTAAATTCTCGCTTTGTATAAAAATCTATTGGCGAGGCCGTTTTGTCTATAAGATAACCATTAGGATGGAAAATTATTCGGATTTCTACAGTTTTATATGTTTTATCCATTATTGTTACTTATTATAAAATATAATTTTTTAAAGATTCACCATTTTTACTTTTTTGAAAGAAACGATCAGACCAGTATGTAGAAATCATAATATTTAATTTGGCATTTTTGTCAAGATAATTGAATCTTACTTTGCCGTAATGCCTAACATAAACGCGTGTATCGTGAATAGTTGATAGACGATGGGGAAGTGGTAATAGATTACGGTGCAGTGTTCTGACGTGATCTTTCGTCGCGTAGGACATCCTTTAAGGCGAAAGGGGTTTGATGAGCCCGTTTTTAATGACATATTTCTGCGTAAACAGGCTCGGCTCGGCGCTTATTTTCGTTATGATATTATTAACCAAGCTCTTTTTAGTTTCTTCAATGCGATGAGGAGGCTTTTCCCTGCAAGCGATCTGAGCTAATTCTGTAATGTAATAAATATCCAATCCGTGCTTCTTGGCCTTTCCCGATAAGGCGAAACAGCCCGTGCAGCCTACCACGATGGCTTCCGCACCGCTTACTTTTGCTTCCAACACTCTTTTTTCGGCGATAGCAGACGCCAGACGTGGGTTTTTCCCGGCCAGTGGCGTGCCGCAGCACATGGACTTGCTGTGATTGTGTTTCATTTCCACTACCTCAGCCCCCATTGCTCGCAACAGTTTACGGGGGCTTTCATAGATTTGAGGATCCAACTTTCGCCAGCCGCAGGCATCGTGAAAGGTCACCTTCTTAGATATGAGATTGCAGAATTGAATTTGTCCGTTTTGGTGTTTATCAAGAAGATAATCCACGATGTTTCTAATTTGTATATCGAATTCCTCAATAAGCGCAGGATAAACGCTGCCAAGCATATTGTCGCATTCCGGGCAAAACGTAACCATTCTTTTTACGCCGATTTTTTTCAAATCGTTCAGCAATTGTCGTCCTCTGATTTTCGCTTCTTTCTCGCCGAAAAGATAGTACGCGTAACTGCCGCAGCAGTATTTCATTCCCCCAATGGCGGGCAACTCATCCAATAAATGGGTTTGGGCCAGATCGGTGTAGATATAAGACAAGCTGCATCCCAGGTAAAATACTTCTTCGTGAAATTCAGGATTCGATAAAGCGGCCAAACGCGCCAGTTTTTCGTTTTTATCTGTTTCCAGCCCGGCGTGCATGATGTTAAACGGAACTTCCTCCGACATAACGCCTAAACCGGGCACGCCCGTTTCAGAGTTATGCTTACGCAAAATTTCTTTTCTCAGCGAGGAAGGATTGGATTGCGTCGGGCAAATATAGTCGCAATAGGAACATCCGGCGCAAGACGAAAGGATTTTTTCTGTTGCCTTTTTTTCGATTAATTGAACAATTTCTCTTTTCGCTTCTTCTTTGGACATTTCCAGAAATGGGCACGCGATAAGGCAGGCGCCGCAGCGTTTGCAAGTTTGGGCATTAAACATATATTCCACGTCTCCAGTTAATTAGATAATATACCACAACCAAACGCTGAAAATCATTTACGGACATTCTGGCTGGCAGCAGTTCATGATTTCTTTAAGGGTAACGGTTTTATTCAATCCGTTGGTTCTTAGCCGGCTGTTTTATAAGGATAATAACGACGGACAACATCAAACTGGCCTAATTGATGTCCCCCCAGCCATAATTGTATTTCTTTGACATCACGCCAATATTTTTCCACATGATAATCCCTAATGTAGCCATAAGAACCCATAAGTTCCATAAGCCGTCCGATGGTTGTGTTGGCCATGTTACAGGCATAATTTTTGACAGAGCTGGCATGACTGAGCATGGCAGGTGTTTGAACATCTCCAAATTCTTGGGGATGAGAGAGCATATAAGCCACCTGCAGATAATAAGCCCGGGCCGACTCAATTCCCGTAATGGTGTCAGCCAGAATATCCGCCGCGATACTATGTTCGCGTATTGCCTTTCCCCCAACTTTGCGTTCACCTGTGTATTTTAAACATTCTTCAAAAGCGCCCCTGGCGCATCCTACAGCTGAGGCGGCAGAACCTAATCTTCCTATTGACACATTGCGCTTAAGGATAATGGCATCTTCTCCGGGGCCTGACGCGCGATAGGAAAGGGGCACACGAACATCGTCAAAAAAGATATCGCAATTGCGGTCAGATTGAAGTCCGGCCTTAACTTCAAATTTTCCAAAACTTAGTCCTTTGGCATTTTCCGGCACGTAAATCAGGGCAATGCCTTCTTCGCCTTTGTGGAAATCGGTTTGACATACAACGCAATAAAGAGATGAAATCCCTGCGTTACTGGGAAATCTTTTCGCGCCGTTAATAACCCAGTAGTCGCCGTCCTGAACGGCACGCGTTTGAATTGTGCTGCCGTGCATTTCAGAAAGATTTTCCACATCGCAGCCGCTAGCCGGCTCGGTCATGGCAAAGCAGGCAAATGTGGGCTGCTTCTTTTTTTGCATCTGCTGATAAAGATCGATGACCGTCGCGTTGCGCCCGTAAATGGCTCCGGCCATAGCCCAGCTATTGATGCTTGCCACCAGACCAATTCCCGCGTCCCCACGGGCAAATTCTTCCATAACGGCGGCTGATATAGTATAAGAAGGTTCGGATCTTGTGGATTTTTCTTTGGGCATCTTAACATTGAAAACACCCAAAACAGACATTTTAACCAGAAGTGAATTGATGAGCATATGATCCTTGTCATCGTCAATTTTATCCCGGATGGGCATCACCTCTTCGTTGACAAATTTTCGTATCGCCTCGACAATCATCTGCCCGGTTTCATTTACAAGCAAAGGGAAATATTTCATTGTGGTTTCCTCCTTCAACCGTGGAAAATTCAATTAACTTTGTTGAAATCGCAGGTAAAATTGAGCATAAACTCAAACCCGCCGGATTCAGTTTGCCGGTACATGCCTCCGAGGTAAAGTCCTTCGGCAACCTTCCTAATCTCATCCCTGAATTTTAACATCGCGAATTCCGGAGCCTTGGAGTAATCAACGATGATACATTTTTTTCCGTCATGCGCGCTGATTCCGTAATAAACTTCAGCTTTAAAATCCAGTTGCCCGTTGAATTTATTTATCAGAGTGCCCGGGCCTTCCGGATTGGGGCAGTCAAATACCTTTCCGCCCCAGACCATCGTGCTGGACTGAACTTTATCATAAAGAGGTGTTCCGGGAAAAACGAGCGTGGCGCCTGCCGAATCGCCGTTGGGGATCGGGCCTGCCCCATCGGTTCCATAAAGTTTGTCCAGTTCATCCTGCGACATCTTTTTCTGCGCGGCAACATTAATTAAAGAAACTGCAGTTGTTTTCATTTTATCCTCTTTTACTTAAAGGACTTATTTTTTAGCCGCTGGCGCGTCATCTCCGAAAGCCCAAAGGATTTCGCTGATGGCAAAACGGACTTTGAGGTTTTGATTATTGGCTTTAGCCGCACCGCCGATACCCGCCCAGCAACCTGGGCAATTAACACTCACTTCCTTAGCATTTGTAGCTATAATCTGATCAAGCTTCTTTTTAGCTGTAATGCCAACCTGTGTTTGGTCATAATTATTACGTAGACCGCTGGCAAAACCGCAGCACAATGAGTCGTAGCGGTTGTTTGGCAGTTCTACTATATTCATTCCTGCCGCCTTGTGCAGACCCCTGATTGCTTCATAGAAATTGTCGCCCAGCTCACTGGTGTAACAGGAATCAGAAATTGCAATGTCTTTCGAAAATTTTCTCTCTATGGCTAATTCACCTGCTTGATATTTTTCCCAGAGCCATTCGTACAGAGAAATAACTTGGTAGGGAAGTTTGACGCCGTGATAATTGGACCAGATATTACCCAGATAATTGCTGCACGAACCACAATAACAAACAAGCCTTTCAGTGTTCAGTTTTTCGAGCGTTTTGTAAGTTCGTTCCACGAGCTCGGAAAAATATTCATAGTATCCGAAGCGGTGAGGAATTTCGCCGCAGCAGGCATTTCGAGGCCCAAATTTGGGCAGACTCGCCAGAGCCTTGGAATTTTCCAGTCTCTGTGGAAAAGTCCTCCCGACACAACCGATAAATAAAACATCTTTAGATTTTGCCGGGACCTGTGTCCATTTGTCGAGGATGGCCTGATCTTCTTTTGGAGCAGCTTTGTAAATGTCAAAAAAATAGCCGGATTCGTTTTTGCCGGTCATCATGTATTCGAGTGATTTTGGAATACCCGTTTTGGTTTTTTGGTTTTTTTCTACCATCCGTTCCATAATCAGATTGTAGGGACGCAGTCCCTCAGGGCAGTAGGTATTGCAGCTATAACAAAAAGTACATTCGTTGAAGACCCTCTTGGGCTCTTCGCCATTTAAAAGCCTTTTTATTTCTTCTTTGGATTCGGCTTTGTCCATTTTCATCACCGGACATTTCTGCAGACAAATGCCGCAGTTGATGCAGGTTTTGTCGTCTTTTCCCGCGGGAATAAACGCGTCGATATAACTTTTACTGACCATAATAAGTCCTCCATTTATCAAAGATATATTGGTAGACTTGACTATATCGTTTGACAGGCAAAAATAAAAGTGGCATAAACGGCATTAACCACCCTAATTGCGTCATTTTTATAAAATAATAAACGTGCCCGCAAAAGAGGCAAGATTATGAAAAAAATAAGCATTTTGGCTATTCACAATACCATTGCCACAAGCGTGGCCGGGCCTATGGATGTTTTTTTTCAGGCTGGTCAACTTTGGAATCATATTAACGGTGTGCCGCTTGAACCTCATTTTGATGTGGAAATTGTTTCGACCAACGGCGCTCCGGTTAAGTGCCTGAATAATATTTACATCAAACCTCACCGCGCGATGGATGAGGTGGATAAAACCGATTTAATTCTGATTCCCAGTATCACCGATATTGAAAAGACGATAAATCACAGCACGGAAATATTAAGTTGGCTTGCAGATCGACATCGTCAGGGAACAAATATTGCCAGTGTGTGCACTGGCGCGTTTCTGCTGGCGGAAACCGGCCTGCTCGACGGCAAGACAGCTACAACGCATTGGGGCTTTGTGGATTTATTTCGACAGAGATACCCGCGTGTTTTGCTCAAACCGGAACGGCTCATTACCGACGAGGATACGCTGTATTGCGCCGGTGCTTTATCCGCTGGAATCGATCTTTCTTTTTATCTGGTTGAAAAATTTTGTGGTCACGAAATTGCTATTCAATGTTCAAAGGCGCTGCTTCATGATATGGGCAGGCACACGCAGGCGCCCTACAGCGTTTTTTCCTTTCAAAAGAAACACGCGGACGAGGCAATCAGACAAGCACAGCAATGGCTGGAAAATAATTATACTCGCCAAATCGATATGAACGATGTGGCGAAGATTCACGGTATGAGCCGCCGCACTTTTGAGCGCCGCTTCAAAAAAGCGACGGGAGACACACCTCTTTTGTATCTGCAGCGCACCAGAGTGGAAGCGGCCAAACGCGTAATGGAAACACAAAGAGGCACTTTTGAAGAATTGAGCTATTTATTGGGCTATGAAAACAGCAGTCACTTTCGGGAAATATTTAAAAGACACACGGGACTTTTGCCAACTGAGTATCAGCATAAGTTTCATGCGGCTTGATAAAACATTCAAAAGTAAAAATTAAAATTTATTTTTTGCAAGGTCCGATATACTTGCCGGAAATTTTATTGGACATCTGCATCTCCGGCTGGCCTTTTGCTTTTATTTTCGTTGTGGATGTGCCGTCAAAAGTGTTTCCTTTATAAGTTGTTTTTCCTTCCGTGATCATCAGGCCGCCTTTGCCCCAGCATTCAACAGAATAGGTTACGGTATCGCCACTGACTTTATAGTTTTTGGTTTTGCATTCATAATCTTCGGATGCTGATTTGGGCACGGCTTTGTCTTTGGTAATGCATTGTTTAACCGTAGTAGCCGGCATCTGCATGGGCACACCTTTCATTTCCACTTTAGTCGTTATTTCCCAAAGGCCTTCTTTGATTTCCGCGTATGCGCCCGCTGCCCATACAAGTGTAAGTAAAACAGCCAAAACAGTTATTTTTTTATTGAACATATTAATCTCCTTTTTTAAAATTAATTTAACTGGAAAAGTTAAAGTAAGCTTATCACATCACTGAATAATCTAAAATCTTTATAGCGAAACAGTAATAAAAAAATTTTATCCTGTGTTTGATGGTTCGGTAGGCTCCGGAGGATTATTTAGGAAAATCCTATTTAAGAATAAAATATTTACTGACCAAAGGTCTGATTTACAAATAAAAACGTATATTTCATTAAGTTTATAATATTTATTGACATATTTGAATGAATCCCTTAAAATACCACTTAACGTAAGGTGGCATATGGCTGCTGAAAAAAGGCGCGCGGCTGAAATTATTTTCAATAAGCGCTGATGTGATTGGCGCGAAAATTAGCACCGCAGAAAATGACAAAAAGGAAACTTATGTCGGGTTTTGTAAATAAAACAATAGGGCAGATAATCAGGGAGACCGCCAAGCGTCATCCGCTCAATCCCGCTCTTGTCCATCCTGATTTCGGTGTGCGTTTAAATTATCAGGAATTTTACAATCAGTGCAGAAAGGTGGCTAAAGGCCTCATGGCGTTGGGTGTCAAAAGAGGCGATCATGTATCCGTTTGGACAACTAACATTCCGGAATGGATTTACCTGCAGTTTGGCCTGGGCATGGTGGGTGGTGTTTTAGTAACTGTAAACACAAATTATCAGTCTCATGAGTTGGAATACATTCTGAAACAATCCGATTCCAGCATCTTGTTTGTCATGGAAGCTTACCGCGATGTGAACTTTTACGAAACTGTGCGCCGCGTTATCCCGGAGCTGGACCAATCCCGCGCGGGAAATCTTGTTTGTGAAAAACTGCCGCTTTTAAAAAAAGTTATCTATATTGGAAACAGAGAAATAATACCCGGCATGCTTCGTTTTGAAGAGATGCTGGAGCTCGGCGAAACTATATCCGATGCAGAATTGGAAGAACGCATTAAGACTCTTGATGCAAATGACGTTATCAATATGCAATACACATCGGGAACAACCGGTTTTCCCAAAGGCGTTATGCTTACGCACCGCAACATTGTTAACAACGGACGTATGGTCGGCGATGTTATGGGAATGACCGAAAAAGATAAACTTCTTATACAGGTTCCGCTTTTTCATTGTTTTGGTTGCGTGATGAGCACGATGAACGCTGTTTATCACGCCTCGACAATGGTAGTGATGGAATTCTTTGACCCCCTTAAGGCGCTCGCGGCCATAAACTCGGAGCGATGCACGGCCATAAATGGTGT
>JAFGKC010000089.1 GCA_016928765.1 Syntrophaceae bacterium | reverse complement strand
ATGTACGGCGGATCGACAACTTCTATTCTAATAAATGTGCCGGGTGAGGCGGCATCGGTAGTCACCTGCCTCGATGGCTATCAAATGGCTCGGAAGGGACAAGCTGGCGCTGCTTTAGGTATCGCGGTTTTTGGCTCTTTCATTGCCGCGACGATTGGACTGATAGGATTACAGCTTTTAGCCGTGCCGCTGTCATCTTTGGCGTTGAAATTCGGGCCTCCCGAATACTGCGCGATTATCCTGTTGGGTTTTACGTTTATCGTTTATCTGGCACAGGGCTCAGCCATTAAAGCCGCAATCATGGCAATGGTTGGTTTGAGTTTAGGAACAATCGGCCTTGATCCTATAACATCGCAGCCCAGAATGACATTGGGAATCATTAATTTATACGAAGGGTTGCATGTGGCACCGCTTGCTATCGGATTATTTGGCCTGGCGGAAGTTCTCAGTAATTTAGAGAAAAACGTCCCTAAAAAAATATTAAAGATACAAATAAAAAATCTCTTTCCGCGTAAATTTCATTGGATTAAGGCAAAATGGGCAATCTTAAGGGGAACTATAATTGGCTTCTTCATGGGCATTTTACCGGGCGGTGGACCGGTTCTTTCCTCTTTTATTTCTTATGGCGTGGAAAAAAAAATATCCAAAAATCCGGAAAGTTTTGGAAAGGGAGCGATAGAAGGAGTAGCCGCGCCCGAATCGGCCAACAATGCTGCTGCTTCTACTTCTTTCATTCCCTTGTTGACACTGGGAATACCTCCAAATGTTGTGCTGGCAGTTTTGTTTGGCGCTTTTTTAATCCATGGAGTAACACCGGGGCCCCTTCTGATAAAAGAACACCCGGAAATATTCTGGGGAATTATAGGCAGTATGTATATAGGGAATGCGCTGCTGCTGGTTATGAATTTACCTTTGATTCCCCTTTGGGTACAGGTTTTGAGAATACCGGATAGGATTCTTTATCCTTTAATAATTCTTTTTTGCGTTATCGGGTCCTATTCCATCAACAATAGTATTTTTGATATTGTTATAATGATTATTTTCGGAATCTTTGGCTATCTTTTGAGAAAATTTGATTACGAACCTGCGCCGCTGATTCTGGCTTTTGTTCTGGGTCCGATGTTTGAAGTAAACTTAAGACGTTCTCTTCTGATTTCGCAAGGAAGCTTCGGCATTTTTCTGGAGCGACCCTTGGCGTTGGCCGCACTGATTCTTTGTTTCTTTATGATCGTCTTGCCCCTTTACCAAACACTGAAAAAAAGAAAAAAATGACGGAAATAAAAACCCCCGGGGCAATTGTTGCCTCCGGGGATTTTTTCGGCGTGAAACCTTTGGCCTTCAGCCTAAATCAGAACGTCAACGTCAGCTTATTAATGACCATGAAGTTATCATCGACTTTGTTGGCGGAGTTATTGTATTTGAAATAATCGCCTGTCCAGAGATAACCCGCGCCCAGCATGTAGGACAGATTGTTCGTGATCTTATAGGTGGCGGTTAAGTCAAATTCTATACCGTAGTCCTTTTCCAAATAGCCGGATGGCTTTTTATCGGCCGTGGCGTAAGCAAGTGACGCCATAATATCCAAATCAGCAATCGGACGCACACCTACTCTGCCCTGATAAAAGAAAGCGTTTTTCATGACGTTATTGACATCACCGGTAGAAGAAGCGTGATGGCCTCTTATTGGACCAACCCAGCGTTGGGTATCGTAGTAACCGAACAGAATCAGGCAGGGATTCCAGTCACGGCCGCCGCTAACAGAATATCCTTCATTTTTGCTACTTGTACCCGGATCATCTCCTGAAACATACGCGATGCTGCCGCCCGCGTAGAACATTCCAAAATTAGCGGTAGCATCAATAAAAGCACTAATGCCACGCAAATCTATATCGGAAGTGCCGTTATCATAATCCTGGTCACCCGTCAGATAGTTAACTTCTGTCTGCAGGGCCACCGGTCCTATTTTTGCGATAGCGTAAGGTGTAAAGAGCAAATATTTTCTCTTGTAATTTGATGCGGGACGCGCGCTGGCATAGTTGTAATAATTGACATTCAATCCCGCCTTTCCGCCTTTCCAGCCATATTCTACTACAACACCGTATTTATCGTCGTCGGCATCCGTTACGCCGGTAAGATTGACTGCCGTAACATCGCCCTCTTTAATTTTTGTGTAGGCAAGCCCTACCTTAACGGGACCAAAATTATTTGAATATTTAATTCTCGCGGTCGGACCATAGCTGTTGGCAAAAATAGTTCCCGTGCTACCATCATTCATAATACCAACATCAAAAGTACCAATCTTTGACTTGTAATTGATATAAGCCCAGTCAAAAGCGATGTTTTCATTTTCCGCGCGTGTCCCGGAAGAATCAATATCCAAACCTGTTCCAGTTGCGCTTCTGGTTCCACCCCAGATTCTTTCCATCGCGTCGAAACGCGTGACCAATTTCAACGCCGGTGAAACAATAAATTCAGTCTGCACGCGCAGCCGTTGAAAATAAAAGGCGGTGCTGGGACCAACATCATCAATTAACGATGTTTTGTCGACATACATTCCCCCCACCTCAAATTTGCCGCTGAATTTAACATCGGCGGCAAACACGGTTGTGCTGAAGGCCACAATCAGCCCTAGCGTGAGCATAACTAACCAAAATCTCTTCATTTTTTCCTCCTAATTTTTAATTTTCTTTTGACCTTGTATATTTTTTTCAATTTCCAATGCGCACGGAATATAGAAAAGATTCATTACAGCATTATTACAGCCTCATTAAAAATTCGGAAAATGATTGCCTAATAAAAAATCCAGACAGCCAAATTTGCCCTGTATGTAATCGCAAGAAATACTCACAAAATCGCGTTCAGTTATCATTTTATCGGTAATTTGTAAAGAATAATTTAGATATATAAGTAAGAATTTGTAATATTATATTATATATTTACTCATAATATTACGCTAAACCTCTTGTCCATAAAAACTTATATTAAAAAAGTGCAAGTTAAATTAAATGCTTGGGTATAACGAGTACAATGGAGAATCAAACAAAAAGCGCACACTATAAGTGCGCGCTTAAGACGATTTTACATGCCAGCTGACAAAAATCAGATTAACTAAATTTCAAACCGATCGGCTAACTGAAAGTATGGTTATTTCTTTCCCTTTAATTTACTGAGTTCTTCTTTGTATTTTTCCGCTTCAGCTTTGGCGATTTCAGCTTCTTGTCTGATTTTTTCCAATCTTTCTTCCTGACTCAGCTTATCTTCATTAACTTTTTCCTGCATTTCATCAATTCCCACATAAACAGCCAATGCGCCTCCTAAAAGAAGGCAAATGGGAAAAGCGCCTTTTACTATGGTCATAAAATCGCCCCACCAGAAAATTAGGCTGATCAATCCGATGATGGCGGAAATGACGCCTCCAATTAGCAAAGACATACTCAGACCTCCTGAAAACTGATCACTTAACGGGTATTGTTTTACGTTTTTAGTAGCATGAAAAGAAAGATGAAGCAAGATAGAAATACGCGATAATTCAGGATAAAAATATTTCTTGATTTAAAGCAATTCATCAATTAAATATGATTTATTTAATGAAGACAAATGGATAAAATGACTGAACCTAATTTTGCCAAAGGGGATGGCTTAATCCCCGCTATCGTCCAGGACTCCGAATCCGGCGAAGTCCTTATGCTGGCCTATATGAACAAGCCATCCTGGGAAAAGACTTTGCAGACCGGCAAAGCGACTTATTGGAGCCGATCACGACAGGCCCTTTGGATAAAAGGCGAATCTTCCGGTAATTTCCAGTTGGTCAAAAATATTTTTATCGATTGCGATGAAGACACCATATTGCTCCAGGTAGAACAGCTGGGAAAAGCAGCTTGTCACATGGGATACAAATCATGCTTTTACCGCAAATTAGACGGAAAAGACTTTATTGTTGTTGGGGAAAAAATTTTTAATCCTAAGGATGTTTATAAATGAAAGTTTTGAAACTGGGGATTCCCAAGGGTTCCCTGGAAGAAAATACCGTAGATATTTTTAAGAATGCCGGCTGGCGTATAACATATGACAGCCGCAGTTACTTCCCCGATATTGATGATCCGGAAATGACTTGTTCTCTTGTGCGCGCGCAGGAAATGTCGCGTTACGTTGAAGATGGCACGCTGGATTTGGGGCTTACCGGTATAGACTGGATTATGGAAAACGCCTCCGACGTAGTTGTTGTACAGGATCTTATTTACTCCAAGGTCTCCATGCGGCAGGCGCGCTGGGTACTTGTAGTGCGCGGTGATTCGACTTATCAGAAAATTGAAGATATGGAAGGAAAAAAAATATCCACGGAGCTGGTTAACTTCACAAAAAAATATTTTGCTGAAAAAAATATAAATGTGCAGGTGGAATTTTCCTGGGGAGCGACGGAAGCCAAAGTCGTGGAAGGACTGGTGGACGCCGTTGTGGAAGTAACGGAAACTGGTTCAACAATAAAAGCGAACAAGCTCAGAATCATCCATGAACTGATGAAAACCAACACGCAGCTCATCGCCAATCGAGCCGCATGGGAAGATCCTTGGAAACGCAAGAAAATTGAGCAGATTAAAACCATGCTGGTCGGCTCTTTGCAGGCCATGGGGAAAGTAGGACTGAAACTAAACGTCTCCAAAGAAAACTTAGAAAAGGTGATGAATTTGATTCCTTCCTTGAGGGCGCCAACGGTATCAAGTCTCTCTTCACAGGAATGGTTTGCCGTGGAATCTATCGTAAACGCGAAAGGGATGAGAGAATTAATACCTCTTCTTCTGGAAGCGGGTGCAGAAGGCATAATTGAATACCCTTTAAACAAAGTGGTTTAAGGATAAAGGCGCGTACATGGCAAGAAAAGCAAAAATTATCCGTAAAACAAAAGAAACGGATATACGGCTCGAAATTGATCTGGACAAAGCTGTCGGCAGCCGCATTGTTACCACAATACCTTTTCTTGATCATATGCTGGAGCTTCTTGCGAAGCATGGTTTTTTTCAAATGGTTCTCAAGGGCAAGGGTGATACCCATATTGACGATCACCACTTGGTCGAAGATTTGGGAATTTGCCTCGGTCAGGCCGTGGGAAAGGCGCTAGGCAAAAAAACAGGTATTAACCGCTATGGTTCGGCATGCGTTCCAATGGATGAATGTTTGTGCCGGGTGGATTTGGATATTTCCGGCCGGCCATATTTGATTTACAATGTCAAATACGCGCGCCGAAAAATCGGGGGATTCGATCCCGCTTTAGTCAAAGAGTTTTTTAAGGCTTT
>JAFGKC010000088.1 GCA_016928765.1 Syntrophaceae bacterium | reverse complement strand
GTCACTGGTGGGCCTCCTGGACTTCAAATCCAGTGTGGGGCGCTAGAACCGTCCCAGGTGGGTTCGATTCCCATGCACTTCCGCCATTTAAACTATTTTAGGAGGCCCTCACGCCATGAAAAAATTATTACTAACCGTCCTGTTCTTTTTACTTGTTTTACCGACACTCGTTACAGCGCAAAAATTATCTCCGAAAGAAGCTTTCCGGAAAAGTTTTCCCAAACATAATTTTGAAAGCATCACCCCCAGCCCGGTTAAAGGGATTTATGAAGTATATACCGGAAATCAAATTTACTATTTCCTGCCCAAAGAAGAAGTTATTATTACTGGCAACATCATAACTAAAGATGGCGTCAATTTAACCCAGGAAAGCAACTCAAAGAAAATGGCAATAAAAATGGCGAAGCTTCCGTTGGAAAACGCCATAAAAAAAGGTCGTGGAAAAACAGAGATAATCGAATTTACGGATCCCAATTGCCCTTACTGCCGCAAGGCTGCTCTTTATTTTGCCCAGCGCAAGGATGTAACTTCATACATTTTTTTAATTCCTCTGTCCCAAGATTCAGAGAGGAAAATAAAACATATTCTTTGTTCCAAAGATAAAAGCAAAACATATGAAGATGTAATGTCGGGAAAATTAGATAACAACGCGCCTCTTAATTTATGCGGCGACAGTAAAATAGAAGAAAAGATAAAATTATACAGAGAACTTGCTTCGCAATCCGGTATTCGGGCAACTCCCACATTTTTCTTAAAAGGAAAAGTTGTGACCGGTTTTGATATAAATACTATGGAAAATCATTTAACCCAGTAACATTGATTTATTTATTTTGATTTCCGTTTTTTGGCGCTTAACTAATTTTTGCGCCCGCGAGCTCTTTGCCATCAACCGTAAGTAACACAATTTGTTTGTCTCCGTGTGCCGCCAAAAGCATGCCGTGGGATTCAACTCCCATTAATTTCGCGGGCTTCAAATTGGCGACCACAACAATTTTCTTGCCGATTAATTGTTCTGGCTTATAGTCATTTCCGATTCCGGCAACGATCACTCTTTCTTCGCCGATATCTATTTTAAGCTTAATAAGTTTCTTGGATTTGGGAACAGCCTCCGCTTCCAGTATCTGCGCCACACGTAAATCAATCTTTGAAAAATCTTCGTAGTCAATTTCGGGCTTGATGTCCTTTAAAACCATTTTCTTTTCCTCAGCCTGATTTATTTTAGAAATATCCACACGGGGGAATAACGACTCGCCGCGGGACAATGTTTTCCCCGCGCGAAGAACACTTTCCTGACCTATGCTTTCCAAATTGAGCTTTTCCGTTTCATCAGCGCCGATTTGCTGTAATATCTTTTCCGCCGCCTGCGGCATAAAAGGAAATACTAATATGGCAATCGACCGCAGAGCGACAAGCAGGCTATACATGATCTCTGTCAGCTGTTCTTTTTTTGCCGGATCTTTACCTAATACCCATGGTTCTTTCTCCACAATGAACTTATTGGCAAGATTAATAAATTCCCAAATAGCAATTAACGCTTTGTGCAAAGACATATCCGCGAAAGAGGCCTTCACTTGCGCGACAGCGTCAAGCGCGGCCTTTTGCAGCCCGGCATCTATTTCCTTGCTGGAAACACGGGGGACTTTACCATCGCAATATTTTATGGCCATGGTAATAACGCGACTGACCAGATTTCCCAAATCGTTGGCCAGATCCGAATTTAATCTTTGCACAAAAGCTTCTTCGGAAAAATTGGAATCCAAACCGAAAACCATGTCTCGCAAAAGAAAATAACGGAAGGCGTCCAGGCCGTATTTATCCTTCAAATCAAGCGGCCGGACAACATTACCCAAGCTCTTCGACATTTTATTCTGTTCAACATTCCAATATCCATGAACATTGAGATGACGATAAGGCTCGATACCCGCCGATTTAAGCATCGTCGGCCAGTAAATTCCGTGCGGCTTTAAAATATCCTTGGCGATAAGATGCTGGGCAACAGGCCAAAACTTTTTGAATTTATTCCCTTTGGGATAATCCAGAGCGGTAATATAATTAATCAAAGCGTCAAACCAGACATAGGTCACATAATTTTCATCAAATGGCAAAGTGATGCCCCATTTGAGGCGCGTTTTGGGGCGAGAAATACATAAATCTTCAAGCGGTTCTCTTAAGAAAGCCAATACTTCATTACGGTATCTTTCCGGACGGATAAAATCAGGATTGTCCTTAATGTGCTTAATCAGCCAATCCTGATACTTGCTCATTTTGAAAAAATAGTTTTTTTCTTCAATATATTGGGGTTCTTTTCCATGCTCCGGACATTTTTTATCGATAATCTCTTTTTCGGTTAAAAATCTTTCACAGCCAAAACAATAATAGCCGCCATAACTGCCGAAATATATGTCACCGGCATCGTAAACTTTCTGCAGAATGCGCTGCACGGTTTCGACATGGTTTTTATCCGTCGTGCGTATGAAATAGTCATTGGCCACAGAAAGCTCCGGCCATAAAGCGCTAAACTGAGCGCTGATTTTATCCGCGTATTCCTGCGGCGTGACTGACGCCTGTTTCGCCGCCTCGGCTATTTTGTCACCGTGCTCATCTGTACCGGTAACAAAATAAGTTTCAGCTCCGTTCATGCGGTAAAATCGCGCCAGAACATCGGCAACAATAGTTGTATAAGCATGTCCGATGTGTGGCGATGCATTAACATAGTAAATGGGTGTTGTAATATAAAAAGCGTCTGGCATGTTAAAATCCTTTTTTATTCAGCAAAACCGTTTTCGTCGTCTAATTTTTCCAACTCTTCAATTTCCTGTTCTTCGTTCAAAATGGCGCCGTTTTGTTTATCCTCGCTTTGCAAAGCTTTTTGTTTGCTTTTTTTATTTCCCGCATATTCTTCGTGTTCGAATGCCAAACAACACATCAGTCTGCCGCATAAACCGGAAATTTTTTCAGGATTCAGCGACATGCTTTGCTCCTTGGCCATTTTCACGGTAACTCTTTCCAGGTTTTGTAATATTCCCGCGCAACAAACAATTCGCCCGCAAACACCTATGCCTTTTGTGATACGGGCTTCCTGACGGGCGCCAATTTGTTTCAGCTCTATGCGTGTTTTTAATTTCTGAACAAGCTCTTTGACCAGATCGCGAAAATCGACCCTGTTATCAGCGGTAAAATAAAATATTATTTTACTCTTATCAAATTGACAATCAACATCCACCAGCTTCATGGATAATTTCTGTTCCGCGATTTTTTCCAGGCAGAATTTCCTTGCTTCTTCTTCCAGCTTTTCATTTTCCGCCTTTATCTGCGAGTCATGGGTATTGGCTTTACGGATGATCTTTTTCAGATTCGCGGGAAGTTCTGATTCCTGGCGCCTGACAACATCCGTGACAACAATCCCCATTGCCGAACCATTATCCGTGTTGACAATCACCTGGTCTCCCACATGGACAATATGATCCGCCGCGCTGAAGCTGTAAATCCTGCCTTCTTTTTTAAATTTTACACCGACAATATTCGTCAACAAATTTTTACCGCCAATATTTATAATAGTTAGTAGCTCAATTTAAATGCCATTGTCTCCAATGTCAATAATTTGTTACTGTTACGTTCGATATATCTTCCCGCTCTTTCCACTAAATCGATATTATAAAGAATTTGTTCACCCGATAAACGCTGGGCGACAGAATCAATAAAAGATAATTTGTCCTGATTGATTAATATCCCGGATTTCTTCGTTTCCTTATAAACCAGAGCGTCACGGAAGTAGCTGATAATTATATCCAACGCAAGGCTGATTTTCTTTTTATCCTGATGAAGAAAAGACGCGAATTTAATCAGGCTGAAAGGCTCGCTTTTTCTGGTAGCGGCAAGCAAATCAAAAGTTTCCCGGCGAAACGATATAATTTCTTCATCGTCCAAATCCAGAGCCCGGCCGATTGAACCGCCGGATAAGCCAGCCAGTAAAAGCGCGGTCTCATGTTCCATGCCCATTTTTTCCGTTAGTATCTTAGCCACAATATCCTGCCGCAACGGATTAAACCGCATATGCAGGCAGCGGGACAAAACGGTTGACGCAAGCGCGTAAGGACGGCTGGTAATTAAAATTATCAAATTCGCGAAAGATGGCTCCTCCAATGTCTTGAGCAGGGCGTTTGCCGCTTCCTCGTTCATTTTATCGGCATCATCAACAATAAAAATACGGCAAAGAGCTTCCAGCGGCTTAAATGTCATCTGGTTCTGAATTTCGCGAATAGCGTTGATACGGATGAACTGGCCTTCCGGTTTCACGACAAAAAAATCAGGATGTCTGTTTTGCTGAATTTTCCGGCAGGACAGGCACGTGCCGCAGGAATCTTGAACAGCGTCTGCATTGTCGCAATTATACGCCCGGGCGAACTCCACGGCCAGCGCTTTCTTGCCGATCGAAGGAATCCCGCTAAAAAGATAAGCGTGCCCGATGCGTTTTTGCGATAACGTTTTCTGAAGAACGTTTACCTGTTTTTCATGGCCATAAATATCGTTTAAAGACATAATCAAATTTTTTCAGGCAAAGGATTTATCACTTTCGCTTATTAATAAAATCCATAATATGGGCGAGAACTTCTTTCTGAATTATATCCACGTCCGGCGTAGCGTCTATCAGACGAAAGCGCCCGGGTTCGCTTTTACAGATATTAAGATAACCTTCGCGAACACGATTGTGAAAGGCGATGTTTTCTTTTTCGAACCGATCAGAAGTATTAAGGGAATTGTTCCTTAGAATCGCTCTTTTAAGACCCGTTTCCGCGGGAAGATCAAAAAGCAGGGTTAAATCAGGCTTCAGGTTCAGCGACGAATAATCATTAATGGTTTTAATAATATCCCGGCTCAAGCCGCGACCGAAACCCTGATAAGCGTAGGTGGCATCATAAAAACGATCGCACAATACAACTTTACCCGCGTTTAACGCCGGAATAATTTTTTCCCGCACATGCTGCGCCCGGGCGGCACAAAATAAAAAAAGTTCCGTTTCCGCGCACATATAATCGTGGTATGGATCAAACAAAATACCGCCGATTTTACGGCCAATATCTGTGCCGGAAGGCTCCGATGTAACAAAAAGCGGAATTTTTTTCTGCAACAAATAGTCGGACGCAAGTTTAATTTGCGTAGATTTACCGGAGCCTTCAATACCCTCGAAGGTAATTAGTCCCTGCATCGATCCAACCCCCGCCACTTAATCAAATGGGAAATTGCCTTAAGTTTTAAGCGACTCCCGGAATAAAAAGATTGTACTTTTTTGTATTTACAAGAAAAGCGCGCGGCCAAACCGCCAAAACCCACGCAATTTGGCCTTAAAAACCTTTGAGTATTTTTATTTTTCTTCTCCCGGCACAATTGCTTCCACGGGACACTGATCAGCACACGTTCCACAATCATTACAAAGCTTGGGATCGATAACGTACTTTTCTTCACCTTCGGAAATTGCTCCTTCGGGACATTCGCCCTCACAAGAACCGCAAGCGATGCATTCATCAGTAATCACATAAGCCATGACTCTTTATTTCT
>JAFGKC010000087.1 GCA_016928765.1 Syntrophaceae bacterium | reverse complement strand
TGACGGCGGGCGGCATGGCGGCAACCAGCACCATGCCAAACCAAAACCCTTCTTCGCGGATGAAAAAAAGACCGGCGAAGATAATCAGATTTCCCAGGAGGATATAATTCATAATATTGCCTTGTATGGCGGGGACGATTAGCGGCTTGACGCGGCGGAAGAATCCGCGCGGTATTCTCAGTGGAGTTAAAGTCATGATAACCATCAGCGCCGGCAGAATCAAAAAAACACTGAATGTCGCCGCCTGGGGGAAGACGAAACCGGCTAAAAGTGCCGACAAGAAAAATATATTGGAACGGGAAATAATAAACTTTAGCGTTTTCATTTGTTTCACATCTTTGCCTGTAACATTTTTTTAGCTAAAAGGACAATAACTAAAAAAACCGCGTTAAAAATTACTATAGTTCCGCCGGTGGGCAGATTAAAAGTAAAAGAGAAAAGCATGCCGCCGATTACTGATATGACAGAAAAAATAACAGAAGCGATAATGGTTGCCTTGAAACTTAAAGAAAACTGCAAGGCCGCGACAGCAGGCAGAATCAGCAGCGCCGAAACAAGCATAATGCCGGCGATTTTCATCGCGGAAACAACGGCCGCGGCGGTCAGAATCATTAGGATTACATTCACGCGGTTTGTTTTAACACCCATGCTCTTGGCCAGTTCTTCGTCAAAAGTGACGGTAAAAAGGTTACGATAAAAAAAGACCACAAACAAGATAACGGCAGTGAAAATAATCAAAGATAAAATAAGCTCTGTTTGTGTCGCCGTGAGAATATTGCCGAAAAGATAGCTCAATAAATCGGCGTTATAGCCTCCGGAAAGACTGGCCATAATTACGCCTAGGGCGATGCCGATGGATGATACAATGCCGATAGCCGCGTCGCCGTGAATACGCCGGGAGCGGGTCAGATGAAGAATAGCCATAGAGGAAACTACAACCAGAGGCAGAGCGGCAAGCGTTACATACAAAGGGCTAAAACCTATAAGCAGGACAATAGCCACACTGCCGAAGGTAACATGAGCTAGTCCGTCGCCAATCAAAGACAACCTTCGTAAAACGAGAAAAACGCCTAAAATGGAGCAGGCAGCGGCGATCAGCACTCCGGTGATAAGGGCGCGTTGAACAAATTCGTAGCTGATAATATCCGCGATTAACATTAATTAATCTTCTCCAGATCGTTGTGCTGATGGCAGATTATGTGCTGGCTTCCCGACCCGAAAAATCCCGTCATTTCACTGGAAGCGCAGAATTCTTCAAACGTCCCCGTAAAGAGCACTTTTTTATCCATATAAAGAAGACGGCGAGCGTATTGGCCGATAATTCCGATATCATGCGTCACAAGAATAATTGTCGTTTTGTTGGTTGTGTTTAATTTTTCGGTAAGGGAATAAAAAATATCTCTCGTTTCCGGATCAAGCGCGGTTGTCGGTTCGTCAAAGATGAGCAAATCCGGCTGGCTGACCAGCGCGCGCGCTAGCATAACTCTTTGCTGTTCGCCGTAGGAAAGTTCGCCGATTAGCCTGGAAGCCAAATGCGCGATTCCCATCATCTCGAGCGCGTTTTTAATTTCGGACGCTTTTCTCTTTTTCACTCCCATTGCCGTGATTTCGCTGACCGATCCGGGAAAATGCGTGTTGAGCGCGCTTAGCTTTTGCGGCAGATAACCTATTTTTTCCCACTGGCGGAATTCGTTTTGAGGTTGGGCGAAAAGATAAATACTGCCTGAGAGCGGCGTTAAAATTCCCAGAATATTTTTTACCAGAGTGCTTTTGCCCGAACCGTTGGGTCCCACAATGCCCAGATAATCGCCTTTTTCCAGCCCAAAAGAAATGTCGCTGATCGCCGGGGTGGAGTTGTAACTGTAAGTAAGATGGTGCGTGCTGATTATGGTTGTGGACATGACAGGCCCTTTTGCAGATTCAACAGATTTTCTTCCATAAGATTTAGAAAGGTAACGCCTTTCTTTATATCATTTTTGCTTATATCGTGTCCGTTATTGAGCTTGAGCAATTCGGCGCCGGTTTCCTCAGCGATTGTTTTTGCCAGGCGCGGCGCGATAAAATCTTCATAAAAAACATAAGGTGTTTTCATTTTTTTTGTTTGTTCAACCATGGTAAAGATGTTTTCCGGAAGCGGTTCCGCTTCCGCCGACGTGCTGTACGCCGCGATGTATTTTAATTTATATCTTTTGGCCAGGTAGGCAAACGCCCAGTGTCCGGCATGTAAAATCGTGGTTGATTGACATTTGGCAAGCCCCTTGCGGTATTTTTTATCCAGAGCGATAAGCCGTGATTTATATTCGCGGGCGTTGTTTTTATAGTAGTCACTGTTTTCCGGGTCTTTATTAATAAACCCTTCAGTAATGTTATCGATAATTTTTTGCGCGTTGGTGAAATCCAGCCAGATATGCGGGTCAAACCGGGAAGTTTGCTGTTCGTGATTTATGGGCGAGTCATGCGGTTCGGACGCCGTTAGGGGCAACAGGATGGTTCCCTTGCCTGTTTCCACGGCCAGCATGTTGGTTTTTTCGGCGGCGGTGATTATTTTATGCGCCCAATGTTCCATTTCAAAGTTAATGAAGAGAAAAACATCCGTGTTAATAACTTTGACTATTTCATCCGGCTTTAATTCGTAATTATGAGCGTCTGTTCCCGCGGGCAGCAGCATGGAAACAGCAACTTTTTCTCCGCCGACAGCGCGGGCAAAATCATATAGCGGGAAAATAGACGCGACTACTTTTAATTTGTTCTCTTGCGCGCTGAAGTTTTCTGCCGGCTTACATGATAGCGTTGTTAAAGTCAGAAAAATTAGGGCAGCAGCGAATATTTTTGATGACATGAATATTTATGTCCTTTGCGGATTAAACTTTTCTTTTGATACATTTGGGCAAAATACTTAAAAAATCAATGCCTTTTGCCTGATTTGTGTCTGCTTTTCTGTGCGTTCATTAGCAAAAATACGCCCAAGATGCAATCAGTATCATAAAATGTTGTTTTAATTAAGATAAGTTGCAGGCCTACATGAAAGGAGAATGAAAAATTTTGCCTCTTGCGGCTCTTGTGGTATAAGTTTTAACCATTAAATTAAAAGATAAAGAAAAAAGAGGAGGGTATTTATGAAACCAATCGGGCCTTTGATGTGGGAGCATAGATTGATTGAGAAAATGCTTGCTTCTTTCATGCGTCATATAGACAAAGCGGAAAAAAACAAAAAAATTGATCCGGTTGTTGTTGATATTGCCGTTGATTTTGTGAGGATGTATGCTGACCGCACGCATCACGGAAAAGAAGAGGAAATTCTTTTTCGTGATTTAGTCAAAAAAGATATGACGCCGGAGCTTAAAAAAATCATGCAGGAACTGCTTGATGAGCATGTATGGGGCAGAAAAACGACCGCGTCGCTGGTAGCGGCCAAAGAAAAATATCTATCCGGTGATGAAGGCAAGCTTTCCGAAATAATATCCCTGGGGCGGCAGTTGGGAGACTTTTATCCCCGGCACATCGAAAAAGAAGATAAGCATTTCTTTTATCCGGCGCAGGAATATTTCAGCAAGGATGAGCAGGAAAAGATGCTGGCGGAATTTTGGGAATTCGACCGTAAAATGATTCACGAAAAATACAATAAAGTC
>JAFGKC010000011.1 GCA_016928765.1 Syntrophaceae bacterium | reverse complement strand
TCCACTTCAACAAAAACAGGATAGGATTCCATGCCGATAATGCTCATGCTGGATATTTTTACAAACACTGCGAGACTCTCCGCGTAAAATATTGTCAAAAATACTAGCGAATAAGTATATTTATATCAAGAAATTTTAGCGTAATTAAAAATTTTTGCCGTTCTTGACTCATTAATAGCGCTATGCTAAAGTCCGCCCAAATAAAAGAATAATAAAAATCCGATTAAGTAGCTGCCATGCGAAAGCTGTCTCATATCAACAACAATCAACAGGTAGAAATGGTTGATGTCACGGCAAAAGCCATAACTAATCGCCAAGCAAAAGCCCGCGGTTCGGTAACAATGGAGAAAGCCACGCTGAATTTAATTGAAAAAGGGCAGATGACCAAGGGCAATGTTTTAGGGGCGGCAAAAATAGCGGGGATTATGGCGGCAAAAAAAACCGGAGAGCTTATTCCTCTTTGTCATCCGCTTGAGATTACATCCGTTCATGTGGATTTGGAAATTAACCGGGAAAAATTGCAAGTTGTTATTGAAGCTGAGGTAAAAACCACGGGAAAAACAGGCGTGGAAATGGAAGCGCTTACCGCGGTAAGCGTCGCGGCATTGACTATATATGATATGTGCAAGGCGGCGGACAAGAAAATGGTAATCGGAGAAATAATGCTTTTGGAAAAAGCCGGCGGCAAAAGCGGAACTTTCAAAAGAACCAAATAGCTATATTAATAATAAATAATCAGGACAGATAAAAAATGCAGGAAAATATTTTTAAAATCCGCCGGGCGTTTTTGATTCCGCTTTGGGCGATTGTTGTTCTTTTTTTCGCGCTTTTAGTGCAGAGTCTTTTTATCGGGCAGTTATGGGAAAAAATAGTTTCGGCTATTTTCTTTGCGCTTCTTCTGGCAATAGCCATTGAAGCCTCAGAAAGAGCAATCATTGTGGCCGATAATAAACTTAAAATCAAAAAGTTTTTCCGCCAAAAAGAATTTGACTGGGAAAAGGTGACCAACCTGGGCATCGTCGAGTTGGGGAAAAAAGTTTATTTTTTGATTAGCGCGACCCGGGGCCTTTATTTTTTTTCCAACATGACGGAAAGGCACGCCCAGCTGGTTGACCTGCTTATGAAAAAAATGGATGAAGAAAGAGTAGAACCGCAGGTAAGAGAATATCTAAAGCGTCCTGTGGAAAGACTTTCTTTGATTGTCATGAGTTACGTTGCCGTTTTGACTATCGCGGTTATTATCATTATGAAATATTTACAGGCTTAGTTAGGGAAATAATGTTTCCGCGCTAGCGCGCGTAAGAATATTTTTTGGTTATTAATTTATAGAGGAAAATTTATGCAGGCAAAGGCAAAAAAACAGAAAAAGTCAAAAGTCGTTCTCAAGGTAAAGGAAACCTCTTACGCTGCTGTCGAAGAAATCATGGAAAAGAAACTTGAAGACATTGCCACAATCGTTTCCGCTTCCGGGGGTCGCAAGAGCAAAGTTTATGAAGACGTGATGTCGATAGTGGAAAAAGGTTTGTTTAAAATCGCCCTGCGCCGCTGTGATTATGTAAAAAGTTCGGCGGCGGAATTTTTGGGAATCAACCGCAACACCTTTACTGATAAAATGGCCAAGCTGGGTATCAAATGTGAGAAAAAAAATAAACACGGCAATAAAGTCTGCGATTAAAAAGTGGAAAAGAAAAAGCATCTACAAAAAATAAAATCTAAAAGGGGTGGGGATGACTGCCCCTTTTTTTATGGCAATTTTACGAAAAATAAACGAGATTGCGGGTTAACTGACAGGCAATAAAATGAGCAGGGAAAAAGATTTGGAATAAGCTTGGCATTACGGCGTAACTTCTGATAAATTAAGTATTTGCGAGGCCAGAGGTAAAAATTTATATTTGACAAAAGGATGATTTAAAAGTAGTAGAACGGCAACCGTTTGCCGTATTGCTGCTTAAAATAACGCTTCAGGCTGTTTTAGGGAGAAATTATGGATTATCAACCGAAATTCCATGAAAAAATCCGCCAACTAATAAATAGAGGCGTGAATATTTCCAATCCTGCTTCGCTCGATATCGGAGAAGATGTCAATATAGAGCAGATTGCGGCAAAAGATGTTACCATTTATCCTGGTTGCCGGATCTACGGCAAGAAAACGGTTATTTCATCGGGATGCAAGCTGGGTTACGAAGCGCCGGTAACAATTGTTGATTGTCAACTAGGTTCGGCGGTGGAACTCAAGGGAGGTTTTTTCTGCAAATCCGTTTTTCTTGAGAAAGCCAATATGGGCATGGGCGCGCATGTTCGCGAAGGATGTATTCTGGAAGAGGAAGCCAACGGCGCGCATTGTGTCGGACTAAAGCAAACCATTCTTTTTCCCTTTGTCACGCTCGGAAGCCTGATTAATTTTTGTGATTGTTTTATGGCTGGCGGCACAAGCCGCTCCAATCACTCCGAAGTTGGCAGTTCATACATACATTTTAATTTTACGCCGGACGCGGATAAAACAACCCCTTCTTTAATTGGCGATGTTCCGCGCGGAGTGATGCTCAACCAGCCTCCTATTTTTCTGGGTGGACAGGGTGGTATTGTCGGGCCGGTACGCATGGGATACGGAAATGTCGTGGCCGCGGGATCAATCGTAAAAGAAAATTGTCTGCGGGACAACCAGCTAATCTTTGCCGTGGGGCCGTCCCGAAGCATCCGGATCACGCGCCCTGCTCCTTACTCAGACATTACTGGCATTGTTGAAAATAATATTTTTTATCTGGCAAATCTCGTCGCCCTGGAAGCGTGGTACGCGCATGTCAGAAAATCATTTCTGGAAGCTCAGCAATTTGGAAATCTGCTTTATGCCGGCGCGCTGGAACAGCTTTCCTCGGCGAAAAAGGAAAGGCTAAAAAGACTCAAAGCGATGGCGCAAAAGGCGGCTGCTTCTTCCGCCAAAGAACAAAACGAGCCGTCCGAACGTGGTAAGAAGGAGCTTAATGGTCAGATGGATTATGTGATGGAAGTTTTCAGCGGGAAAATGCCGGATACAGCACATATTAAAAAACTACGTGAAGCTTTTCTTGATGATTTCGAAAAGGCGGCGGGAAAAAACCGGGCAAATTACCTGGAGACCATTCAAGGTCTTTCCGCGGAAATTTCCTCAAAAGGCGTTGCCTGGCTTAATTCTTTGGTGGAGAATCTATGCGAAAGAGTAAAGAAAGCTGCGCCTTCGCTTAATCTTTTTGATAAATAAAAGATTAATAGTATTTTAAAAAAATCTTTAAAGATAGAGTTCATAAAAGGAGAAAATTAATGGGCAAATTATTTGGAACAGACGGGATTCGCGGAGAAGCAAACCGCTATCCCATGACGCCGGAAATTGCCTTTGGTGTCGGAAGGGCAATAGCGCATTTATTCAAAAAGGAAGGACATCGCGCTGTAATTATTATCGGAAAAGACACCAGGCTTTCCGGATACATGCTGGAAAGTTCGCTGGAAGCCGGTATTACTTCTATGGGGGGATATTCTTATCTGGTCGGCGTAATGCCCACGCCGGGAATCGCCTTTGTTACCCAGAGTATGAGGGCGGACGCGGGTGTTGTGATTTCCGCTTCTCATAATCCATTCCAGGATAATGGATTGAAAATTTTCGGAGGCGATGGTTACAAACTGACGGATGAAAAAGAAGCAGTCATAGAAGATTTGATTCTTAACAACAAGCTATCTGAGCTGATGTCCACCGGGCAAGATATAGGAAGAGCTTTTCGCCTTGAAGGTGTGAACGGTCGATATATTGTTTTTGTGAAAAACACTTTTCCCCGCAATCTATCCATGGAAGGCATGAAGGTTGTTTTGGACACCGCCAATGGTGCGACTTATCGAGTGGCGCAGGATACCTTTCATGAATTGGGCGCCGATGTTGATGTAATTCACAAAACGCCCAACGGAATAAATATCAACGATCAATGCGGTTCGCAGCACACGGAACGTTTAAAAGCGAGGGTCTTGGAAACGGGCGCCGCCATCGGGCTGGCGTTTGACGGAGACGGAGATCGCCTGATCGCTGTTGATGAAAAAGGCAAAGAAATAACCGGCGATCAAATTCTTATTATTTGCGCCAATATACTCAAAAGAGAAGGCAAGCTGAAAAATGATTTGCTGGTCAGTACGGTAATGAGCAATCTCGGCTTGAAAGTGGCGTGCAAAAAATACGGTTTCAAACACCACGCTTCCAAAGTGGGAGACCGTTACGTTCTGGAAGATATGCTGCGACTGGGATCTATAATCGGCGGAGAAGAAGCCGGGCATATGATATTTTTGCGTCATCATACAACAGGTGACGGGATTATCGCCGCTCTGCAGCTGGTCGCGGCTATGCTCAAAGAAGGCAAGCCGCTTTCGGAACTGGCGCGCATGATGGATATCTTTCCACAGAAACTGATTAATGTGGACGTGAAATGCAAACCGGATATTGATAAAGTGCCGAAGCTCGCGGCCGCGATCAAGCAGGTAGAAAAAGAACTTGGCGATGAAGGGCGCGTGCTGGTGCGTTATTCCGGAACGCAGAATATGTGCCGCGTCATGGTGGAAGGGCCAACCGATGCCGTGACGGAAAAATATTGTAGCGAACTCGCGGATATTGTGAAAAGCGAAATAGGATAAACTAAAGGAGAAATTCCAGGTGAGTATTACAGTATTTGTTGCCAAAGATTTCGCGCAAATGAGTGAAATCGCGGCGGAAGTTGTTATTAATAAAACTATTGATGTTCTTAAGTCAAAAGACAAAGCTGTTTTAGGGCTGGCCACGGGTAATTCCCCGACAGGACTCTATAAACATCTCGCCCGCGCGGCAAATAACGGGAAGTTTGATTCCGGCCGGATACAAAGCTTTAACCTCGACGAGTATGTCGGGCTGCCGGGCGATAACATTCAGCAACGCGTCCTTCATCCGGAAAGCTACGCTTATTTTATGATTCAGGAACTTTTCAGTCATCTCGATAAAAAATTTATGGAAACCCGTGTTCCCTACGGAGCGCTGATCGATCAGAAAATACTGATTGAAGAATTAAAAAAACATAAAAAAGATTGGGAAATCAAAGGCGCGGACGCCGGTAAGTCCATAGTCATCAAAGCCAAGCCAAAATCAAAATATCTGGCCTGGATCCGCAAAGAAATTTTGGAAGGATATGCGCGGAAAATCAAAGCGGCGGGAGGAATCGATTTACAGATTATCGGTGTGGGCGGGCGCGGGCATGTGGCTTTTCACGAATCAGGTATCCCATTTAAAGGCAGCAAGGTTATGCTGGTAAAGCTTGATGATAATACTATTGCCAACGCTGTGGCCGATGGACATTTCCGTAACAGGAAAGATTCGCCGCAGTATGCGATAAGTATGGGGGCACAGCTGGTTTATAAAGCAAGAACCGTTGTTTTGCTGGCCAACGGTGCGCGCAAGACGGACTCTGTCACGCGTTCGCTTTTGGGCGACATTACACCTGAGATTCCCATATCCTATGGCCAGCAATATGCCGAACAGGGAGGCGAATTAATTTATGTTCTTGATCATGTTGCCGCCGAAGGTCTTCTGGCCAATCCGGAAGAACTAAAGAATCGAGGAATTGATTTAAAGAACCTGACTTAACGAGCGCTTTAGGCGCAAGCGCAAAAACGCCAGGGGAGGGTTAGCTTGAAAAATACAAAGTTCATTTTTATTACCGGGGGCGTTCTTTCTTCTTTGGGGAAGGGCTTGGCCGCTGCTTCCATCGGAGCCTTACTTGAATGTTGCGGCCTTAAAGTTACCAATCAGAAACTTGATCCGTATATTAATGTTGATCCCGGAACAATGAGCCCTTTTCAGCATGGTGAAGTATTTGTCACCGACGATGGCGCGGAAACCGACTTGGATTTGGGGCACTATGAAAGATTCACTTCTACCTCTATGGGAAAGAGCAACAATCTTACCACCGGACAGGTTTATTATTCTGTTATAACCAAGGAAAGACGCGGCGATTATCTGGGCAAAACCGTACAAGTAATTCCTCATATTACCAACGAAATCAAGGACTTTATCTTTAAAACCGCTGAAGGACACGATGTTTCGATTGTCGAAATTGGTGGTACCGTTGGTGATATTGAAAGCCTCCCTTTTTTGGAAGCAATCCGCCAGTTTCGTAATGAAGCCGGAAAACAAAACGCGATATTTATTCATTTAACCTGGGTTCCTTTCATCAAAACAGCTGGAGAGGTAAAAACAAAACCGACTCAACACAGCGTGAAAGCTCTGCGTGAAATAGGTATCCAGCCGGATATTCTGCTTTGCCGAACGGAAAATTTTCTATCCGATGATATCAAGGCCAAAATAGCTTTGTTCTGCAATGTGGAGGTATCTTCTGTTTTTACGGCGAAGGATGTCAGCTGTATTTATGAAGTGCCGGTGGTTTTTCATCGTGAAGGATTGGACGCGAAAATTGTTGAGTTGCTCAACATCTGGACAGGAAGGCCGCACTTGGACGCGTGGGAAGATGTTGTGAATAAATTTCATAATCCCTCGAGACAGGTATGCGTGGCCGTTGTCGGTAAATATATTAATCTCACTGATTCATATAAAAGCCTCAACGAAGCGCTGGTTCATGGCGGCATTGCTAATAATTGCCGCGTAAATCTTAAATTTGTTGATTCCGAAAAAATAGAAAAAGAAGGAACGGATAAATATCTTGACGATGTTGACGCTGTTCTGGTGCCGGGTGGTTTTGGCGACCGCGGTATTGAAGGCATGATTATGGCCGCCCGTTACGCGCGGGAAAACAAAATCCCCTATTTCGGGATTTGTTTGGGCATGCAGATGGCTGTGGTGGATTACGCGAGAAATGTATGTGGGTTTAAAGATGCTAACAGCTCGGAGTTTAACGCGAAAACTCCTTATCCGGTTATAGATTTACTTCCTGAACAACGGAAAGTAAAAGAAAAAGGCGCTTCCATGCGATTAGGCGCGTGTCCTTGTACTGTGGAGCCGGCCTCTTTTGCCCATGAAGCTTATGGGCAAAAAGAAATTTCGGAAAGACATCGCCATCGATACGAATTCAATAACGAGTATAAGAAAAAATTAACGGAAAAAGGATTGCGCATAACGGGAATTTCGCCGGATGGCAGCCTGGCGGAAATTGTGGAAATAAAAGACCATCCGTGGTTTTTAGGATGTCAATTCCATCCGGAATTCAAGTCCAAACCAACAAAACCACATCCCCTGTTTAGAAAATTTATTGAAGCGGCGTCAAAGAGTAACCGCGGGAAATCAGGCTGTTAATCTTCACGCGTATTCAATAAACATCTTCTTGCAAAACAGCGATTAATTCGTGTAGAAATATAAATCTTAATCATGAGCGCAAAAGAACAGCAAACAACAACAGATTTCGAAAGAATATTTCATCCGCGAAGGCTCGCGATTGTTGGCGTTTCCGCTGAAGGCGGCGCACGCGGCTTTGGTATTGGTATGCTTACCGGTTTAAAAGCAATGAATTTTGCAGGAGAAATATTTCCGGTCAATCCCAAAGGCGGTGAATTTTCTGGGATG